>NZ_JBEXUE010000123.1:0-23360 GCF_040614275.1 Streptosporangium sp. NPDC006013 | reverse complement strand
CCGCGAGCGGATCAGCGGGCACGACTTCTACGCCTCCCCCACCGTCTCCCCCGACGGCGAGCGCCAGCAGCAGGGTGCTGCCCGCCACCACCGCGACCTGTCCCCAGCAGTAGAAGGAGTGCAGCAGGCTCATCGCCGCGGCCTTGCCCTCCTGCGGGCTGGGCAGCGCGTCCACGACGGGGCTGACGAGCACCTCCAGCAGACCGCCGCCGACGGCGTAGACGACGATCGCGACACACAGTCCCAGGTACGGGGAGGGCGACAGCTCCGGGGCCACCGCCAGCAACACCAGCCCCACCGCCGACAGGACATGGGCCAGCACCAGCGGGATGCGGTAACCGGTCCGGTCCACGAACTTCACGGCCACGATGTCGGTGACCAGCTGGGTGGCGAAGTTGAGCAGCACCAGCCGCCCGAGCATCTCCAGCGGCAGCTGGTAGCGGGTCTGGAACACGATGAACAGCAACGGGGCCAGGTTGTTGACGATCGCCTGGGTGACGTACCCGGTGTAACAGGCGCGGCGGGTGTGGTCGTACGTGGTCATGGGCGATGCGCGTCTCTCCCTGGAAGGCCGGCTGTCCGCAGCCTAAGGGGCGATCCGCCGAGATTGCGCACCTACCTGCTGAAGTGCGCCGGGCGGCCCGCTCCCGGCGCGGGAGCCCCCATCGGCGGGGGAACGGGGTGGCGCTAGAGCCGCAGGGCCGGGACGCCGGTGGGATGAGGGCGGGCGGGTTCGGGGAGGCTGAGGATGAACCAGACGGTCTTGCCACCCGAGGGAGAGTGCGTGACGCCCCAGTCGTCGGCGAGGACGTCGACGATCTGCAGGCCCCTGCCACCGGTGGCCTCCATGTCGCGGGCGCACACGCGGGGCGCACCCGCCCCGGGGTCGAAGAGCTCGCCGTGGACCAGGCCCCCGCCGCCGCGGATGCGCAGTGCGCACGCGGCACCACCGTGCTTGACGGCGTTGGTGACCAGCTCGCTGACGACCAGCACGCAGTCGTCTATGAGGTCGTCCACACCCCACAGGGAGAGCTCCCGGCGAACCATCGAGCGGGCATCACGCACGCTTGACGGGGCGGCGGACAGCAGGCACTCGGCCGCGTACTCGGGGACCGCGTCAAGGTACGCCGCGGATGAGTTGTGGTGGAGAGACACTGCGCCTCCTTCTTGTGGGAGCGCTCCCACAACAAAGGTAGAACATCTAACCGCATCTGTGAATTGATTTCGCCCTAATTGTTTCCGTCCCATGTCGTAAAAGTGAGGAAAATTCACTTCATCGGCCATCACCCAAGGTCACCGGAAACCGCCCCGACCTCTTCGGTACGGGTTCCTCCCTGGTCGCCGGAGCGGCCGGGCACCGCGCCGGCCCCGGCCGCGCGGTCGCCGTACCGGAAATCAGCGACGTTGCTCCGCCACCGGTCGCGGGCGATGCCCATGGCCTCGTCCTCGTTCCCGGCCCAGCCGAGGTGGACCTGGAGTGCCGCCTTTCCGCCGCCTCCGGCGTCCCGATAGGCACTGACCGGAGGCGCGGTCCCGGCCGGGACCGCGCCCCGGTCTCAGAAGGCCGAGGTGTAGGTGACCAGGGACGGGTAGTCGAGGCGGGTGCCGGCGTTGTAGCAGACGACGTTGCGGACGATCGCGGTGCCGCCACTGGTGGCCCAGAGGGTCAACAGGTTGCAGAACTCGGGGCCGGGTCCGTACGCGGTGGCCTGGACGTGGTCCTGCAGGACCCCGACCGCGGGGAAGAGCACCATGCGCTGGCCGGTCCCGGAGGTCTGGACGGTGTTCACCGCCGTCTGGGAGTTGTAGTTCACCGGCGGAGGCACCGGTGCGTACGGGCCGGGGTTGGCCGGGGTGTTGTCGAAGGTGTAGGCGAAGTTCTTCGGCGGGATCGCCGCGCCGGTGATGGCACGTTCACGCTGGTAGGTCAGGGTCCACCCGGTGTTGAGCGGCGTGCTGGTCGCGTTGTGGCAGCGCACCTGGACCGTCTGCGCGCCCACGGCGGGGGCCCAGCCGCCGACCTTGCACCGGGCGGGCTGGCCGGGGTCGACCGCGGTGACCTGAAGGTTGCCGGCGAAGCCGGTTGAGCCCAGGCCGGGCAGCGTGACCGTCCAGACACCCCCGCCACCGGCGACGGTGTTCACGCCTCCGGCCGAGTTGAACTGGGTGGCGATGGCCCCGCCGTTGTAGTGCACGTAGCCGAACGCCTGCGGCGCGGGCAGGGTGCCGGCGCTCTGCTCGAAGACGATGCTGTAAGGGGTGAAGACCGGAGCCCCTCCGTACCGGTAGCACTGCACGGCCACCACCAGGTCGACCCCGGACGGTCCCCAGGTCTGCGCCTGGCACCAGTAGGCGTTCGGGGAGATCGCGGTGACGTGGACCACACCGCCACCGATCGCGAGCTGCGGGAACCTCACGAATGTCTGCCCGGCCCCGCCCGGGGTGACGGTGACGTTGAAGCCTCCCGGCCAGCTACCGGCCTGGTGGCCGGGGTTGGGAATGCCGGAGGTGACGTCGACGACGGCGAAGCCCCATCTGTTGGGGACGGCCGCCTGCGCGGTCGTGACTCCCGTCGCCAGCATGGCGACGACACAAAGGATTCCAATGACCACTCTGAGTGACTGACGCACGCGGTTCTCCATTGGCTCGGGGGGCTGGACGACCAGACGTGACGGTGGCGCCGGGAGTGCGGCGGCAGAGGGTGAACCCGTCTGGGATCACAATTCGCTCCGAGTTCTTGATAACCCGCGCGGCATCCCTTGAGAAGACCCAACCTTACCGGGAAGATGACCCATCTTCGCTGATCAGGTCAGTGTTCGGACCAGATGGACGGATCTTCCCGGAGGGAGATCAGCGGTCATTTCGCCGAGTACCGTATGAACATGCACAGCCGATCCGCCAGGATCCATGAGACAGGGTGTGAGACCGTGCCGGAGCACGAACCGAACGTTCCGCGTGTCATGTGGCAACTGCTGGAGCCCCTGCACGCCGTCACCTACTTCGCCCCGGAGGCTCGGGCGGCGTCCGACGCGGTAGGCATGCGCGGCTTCTGGATGGGGTACTTCGCGACCAGGGCGGCACCACTCGGACCGGTCGGCCCCGACGTCGTCACGGCCGCCTTCCACGGCTTCCCTCCGGCCAAGGTCTCCAGGGCACTCCCCGACGCGTGGACGTTCGCGACCCCTGGCGACGTGCTCCGCGCCCGGCTCGACGGGGCGAGGGCGGCGCTGCGGAACCTGCTCACCGACGAGGTGGCCGGCCCGGACGACCTGCGCGCGGCGGCCGACCTCGCCTGGCGGGCCGCCCGGCTCGCCGACACCGCGGGCCGGGTGCTGAGCGCGGCCAACCAGGCACTGCTGGCGCCGGACGAGCCGCACCTGCTGCTCTGGCAGGCCGCGACCACGCTGCGCGAACACCGGGGAGACGGGCACGTGGCCGCGCTCGTCGCCCACGGCGTCTCCCCGACCCAGGCCCACCTGCTCAAGGTCGCCGCCGGTGAGACGGACCTGGACCTGCTGCGCGTGGCACGCCCCTGGCCGGACGAGGAGTGGGAGTCCGGTGCCGCCGCCCTGCGCGAGCGCGGATGGGTCGACGCCTCCGGCGCCCTCACGGCCGAGGGCACCCGGGTGCGCGCGCGGATCGAACGGCTGACCGACGAGGCCGCGGCCGGCCCCTGGCGGGCCCTCGGTGACGAGCGGACCTCCGCCCTCGCCCGGCTGCTCCACCCGCTGACAGAGGCCGTCGTGAAGGCGGGCATCCCGCCGACGCTGAGCCCGATCGGCCTGCCCCTGCCGTCCGGAGGCGAGAACGGCCGGGAGCTCCCGCTCCCGGCCTTCCCCTCAAAGATCAGCTGAGGTCGGGGCGGCGGAAGACCCGCCGCCCCGTCACGGATCAGCTGAACGGCAGCCGTACGAGGGACTGGTTGCCGACGCCGAGGGCGGTGGTGCCGTTGCCGATGGCACTCCAGACCTCGACCTTCACCTGGCCTCCCGACAGGTTGCCGAGCGCCCCCGAGGCGGACTGCGGCCCCGCGCCCTGCGTGTAGTGCTCCCAGCCCGTCACCGGGTCGGTGGCGAAGTAGGCGTAGGTCTCCACCCTGTCCCAGCTCCCGTTGCCGGTCAGGTCGTAGGAGACGCGGATCTGGGTGCCGTTGGCGACCGTGGTGCCCGCGTCCACGAAGAGGTCGAACGTGGTGGAGCCGCCGTTGTAGGTGCCGGTGAGGCCGGTCGCCGTGAAGACCTGCGCGTTGGTCGGGGTACCGTCGCGGTTGCCGTTGGCGGCGGCCAGCGTGACGGTGCCCGCGGTGCCCGCCGTACCCGGCAGCCCGCCACCGGACTGCAGGTAGCGCGTCGCGGTGAAGGGACCCACCGTCGGAGTCGGGGTGGGGGTGGGAGTCGGGGTGGGCGTGGGAGTCGGGTCGGGGCCGGTGCTGCCTCCGCTGGCGTTGCCGCCGCTCCAGGTGAGGGCTCCCGAGGTGACGGTCTTGCCCGCGGGCACGTTGAGCGTCGTGCCGTTGGAGAAGGTCACCGTGATCGCGCTGCCGGTGATGTTGGACGCGACGTAGGTCCGGGCGCCGTTCTTGCTGAACACCTTGGCCAGCGGGTGGTTGGCGGTCACCGAGTTGTCCACGTTGCCGAGAGCGGCCAGGTTGCGGATCCAGTGGAAGGTGTGCGCTCTGCTCTCCCCCTCCTCCGGAGTGAAGCCGCTGTTGGCCCTGAGGTTCGCCAGTGCCGTGTCGCCGTTGCCCAGGGCGAGGAACTCCCAGATGATGTCCTGCCAAACGGTGGGCGGGCCGCCGTTGTTGCGTACCAGCTCGTTGTAGTTGGTGGTCACGTAGCCGGGGTTGTCGCCCAGGTAGAAGTGCCCGCCGGTGACCGGGAGCATGTTGATGCCCTGGATCATCTCCGGCTCGGCGCTGAACCAGGTGGCGTACGCGGCGCCGGAGCCCCAGACCATGCCGACGGTGCTGTGGCCGAAGGCGGCGGGGAAGTTCTGGTCGCGCACGTCGAACCAGTACTCCTGGATCGCCGCGTTCTGGGTCGTGTAGATGTAGATGCCCGCGTCGCGGACCGCGGTGTTGCCGGTGGCCTGTCCCCACTGGATGAGGGCGTTGGCGAAGTTCATGCCCTCCGACGAGGACTCCTGGTTGTTGCCCGAGCCGAACGATCCGTGCCCGGCCGCCCAGTCGTGGCCCGCGTAGATGTCGAAGTCACGCAGGTAGGGGAAGCGGGTGTCGTTGCGGTCGTAGTTGTTGGCGTCGCGGATCAGCAGGTCCACCATGCCGCCGTACTGGCTGGTCTTCGCCCAGTTGGGGTCGAACTTGGCCAGGGTCGCGGCGGCGGCGATGTAGTAGCCGTAGTGGAAGTGGTGGTCGTTGAGCTCCAGGTCGGAGCCGTACGAGGCCGGGTAGCCGAGCAGGGTCCCCCAGGCCGGGTTGTAGTAGAAGACCCGGCTGGTCTTGCCGGGCGAGGCGGTGAACCAGTCGTTCAGGCGGCTGCGGATGGCGTTCAGCGCGGCGGTACGCACCGACGTCAGGTTGAGCTGGTCGGCGATCTCCGCGATGCGGGCGGCCCTGCCCAGCCCCTTGCCCGTCCAGTAGGTGTCGTCGCCGCGGATGTCCATCGGGTTGCCGAGTTCGGCGTTGAGATGGTTGGTGATCGTGGTGAGATCGGCGCCCGAGTTGTCGGCCACCGCGGGGACCTCGGGCAGCACGCCGGTGTACTTCATCGACGTCCTGAACTGCGTACCGGTGACGATCTTCATCTGGCCGCGCGCCGAGACGTAGGTCTGCGCCAGCGGCGTCGAGCCGGTCAGGTAGTTCCACTGGTGCGGGTAGAGCGCGATGACCGTGCCGGTCGCGCTGCCCTGCCTGGCCGTGGTGGTGAAGGCGTACGTCGTGGTGAGCGTGCTGTTGGACGGCGTGTAGGAGTACGAGACCTGGGTGCCGGTGACGTGCGCGTGCGCGTACTGGCCGTAGGTGTTCGCCAGGGCCACCCGGTCGCCGCCGGCGGGCAGCGCCGCCACCGAGAAGAAGCCCTTGCCCGCCAGGGACGAGCTGATCGTCGTGCCGCTCACCGACCAGGTCGCGCCGGTCGGGGCGTAGGCGACGTAGTCGCGGCCGCCCGCGGTGAAGCCGATGGTGGCGCCGCTGTTGGACCAGACCGAGGGGGTGCCGGCCGCGGTGATCTGCGCGTCACCGCCGGTGATCTGGAAGTAGGCGAACGGCAGGCCGTGGCCGATGGTGGCCTTCATGGTCCGGCCGCCACCGCTCCAGTACGGGGTGACGGTCCAGTCGCTCCAGCCGTCGACCTTGACGTCCGGCGAGCTCAGGCCCGCGACACCGACCCTGATGTTCTCGACGTACGGGTAGTGGTACTCCCCCACCCCGGTGGCGGTGCCGCTGATCTGCGGGGTGGTGTTGTAGGAGAAGCCGAGGCCGTTGCCGAAGGTGTCGTAGGAGATCGGGTGGGCGTGCAACGGCTCACCGTACGCGCAGTCGGTCTTCTTGAACAGGATCGACGACCACCAGTCGTTGGTGGGCACGGCTCCGGCGGGGGCGTTGGCCGTCACCCACTGGCGGGGGTTGGTGGAGAGGGAGCCGCAGCCGGTCGGCAGCGAGCGGCCGGCCGGGAGGGTGTCGGCGTAGCTACCGGCGCCGACCGTGGCGGCCTCGGCGGAGTGGACGGCGCCGAGGCCGAGCAGCCCGGCCACCATCGCGACGACCACGCCGGCGGCGAGGCGCCTGCGGCGGGTCCGGATGCGGTGGGCGAGTCGTCCTTCACGGGGGTGCGCGTTGTCCGGACCCGTGGTCCGGATCGAGGGATCCATTGGGGGGTGCCTCCGGGGAGAGGAGTCGGGCTCCGAAGCGGACCGGCATGAGAGAGCGCTCTCTCACCGCAAAGTAACGGCCCGCGTCACAGCAGTCAACGTTTCGCGTTGGTAACGAATAAGTAAAGAGCAGACATGCAGGCGGGACGGCATAGGCCCAGAAAACAGGGCGTTCCATCGCACGACACCCTCACCAGGCACCCGCAGGCGGCACATCGACCCGCTGGCCAACAATCAAGAAATAGACCTATCCTGATCTGAGAGCGCTCTCAGAACTGATCGACATCCAGCGCCGGTCAACCCTTGGCCGCACCCACTTCCACCTCCCACGCGACCCACCCCGCCGGCCCCGGCGCCTCCACCCACGCGCGCCGCCCGGCGTGCACGCCTGCCCACCGGCGGGGCGGCCGCAACTGACGGGACGGTGACAAAATCAGGGCTGGACACTCAGCGTGATGACGCATTTACTTTGCGTGACCATCCAGGCACTCCCCGTCCCAGGAGAGATCATGCGAAGCAGGAAGCTCATGACCGCCACCCTGAGCGTCGCCGTCGGCATCGCGAGCCTGACCGCGATAACCGCCTTCGTACCGGCCGCCGCCGGTACGAAGGCCGCGGCCGACTTCACGGGCTACCAGATCGTCAAGCTCCCGAACGCCAACGTCCCCAACTTCCAGCGCCGCGTGGTCCGCTGCCCCGCCGGGAAGAAGGCCGTCGGCGGCGGCGCCGAGGCACAGGGCAACCAGGCCGTCCTGGTGGGTTCCTTCCCCACCGATGACGGCGGCGGCTGGATCGGCCTCGGCCGCCAGCCCGGTTACAACGACGTCGGCATCAGCGTCTACGCGATCTGCGCCAACGTCGGCTGATCACCACCACCCGGAGGATCGCGGGCTCAGGTCCTGGCCGTGATGGCCCGGACCTGGGCCTTTCCCCGAAACCGGGGGTTCGGCGGCGATCCGTTCCTCCGGCCGGGAGCGCGGCCGACCGCGTTCTTCTTCGCCCCCGTTCCCGGGGCACAGCGGTTCGCCCCCACCGGCCGCCGGACCGTCACATGCCCGCGAGGCCCGCACGACCTACCATGTAACGGTGCCGCAACCAGGCGAGTTCACCGACCGCGCCCAGCACGATCCGGCGTCCGGGGGCACCGAGCCCTGCTCGCTCGCCCATGACCCGGGAGAGCGCCGGCCGCCCTCGGCCGAGCGCATCGGGCGGGCGATGACGGCGTTCGCCGCGGGCGACGCGCTGGGCGTCCCCTGGGAGGGCTCGGACCCGACGGCGATCGACGCCGACCGCATCGACGAGATCCCGGCCACCCGGCAGGGCTGGCCGCGCGGCGCGACCTCCGATGACACCGCCCAGATGCTCCTGGTCTGCGAGTTGCTGGCCGACACCGAGGGGAACCCGACCGCCGAGGCCTTCCTGACCCGGCTCGCCGCCGCGGCGGACGAGATCCGCGGCATCGGCCCGACCACCCGCCGCGCCCTGGCCCACTTCGGTGAGACCGGCACGCTGCCCGAGCCGATCCCCGGCGAGCGCCCCACCAACGGCGCGGCGATGCGCATGCTCCCCGTCGGCTGGACCACTCCCGCCGCCGAGGAGGACCTGCGCCGTCACCTGGTGGAGGCGCTGGCGATCGGCACCCACCGTGCCCCGGAGGCCATCGCCGCCGCCTGCCTCGTCGCCGCGATGGCCGCGTGGGCGATCGAGGGCGCGGGAATCGACGCGGTCCTGGCCGCCGCCGAGGCCGAGGCCGACTGGGTCGCCGGCCGCTATGGGGAGCCCACCGCCGTCCGCGCCGCCCTCGCCGGCACCTGGACCCCTCCCGCCGGAGGCGTCGGCCTCGACGCGCTGGAGACGACCGCCGCCGTGGTCCACGTCCTGAGCACGGCAACGGATCTGGACTCGGCGCTGCGCCACTCCGTCCTCCTCGGCGGCGACACCGACACCGTCGCCGCGCTGGTCGGCGGAGTCCGTGGCGCGCTGGCCCCGGACGAGCTCGACGCCCTCACCTGGCTCCCCCTGGTGGACTTCGACCGCCCCACCGACCTGGTCGAGCGGCTCCACCGGCTGAGCATCGCCCGGCACGGTCGATGACCTCTCGTCACCTGTGCGACGACGGCGAGGTCAGGATCAGTGCGGCACCCTTCTCGCCGATCATCATCGACGGGGCCTGGGTGTTGCCGCTGATGATGTTCGGCATGATCGAGGAGTCGATCACCCGCAGTCCGGACATGCCGTGTACGCGCAGCTCGGGGTCGACGACGGCCAGCTCGTCCACGCCCATCTTGCAGCTCCCGACCGGGTGGTAGTCGGTCTTGGCCCACTTGCGGATGAACGCGCGGATGTCCGCGTCGCTCCGGACCGACGCGCCGGGCAGCCTCTCGTCCTTGAGCAGGCCCTTGAACGCCGGCGCGTCGAAGACCTCGCGCATCCGGTGGAAGCCCTCGACCGCGATATCCCAGTCGCGCGGGTCGTCCAGGTAGTTCGGGTCGACTGCCGGAGGGGCGTCCAGCTCCTTGGAGACCAGACGCACCGAGCCGCGGCTGCGGGGCCGGACATTACAGGCCAGCAGCGTCACGCCGTGGCCGGGGACGTGCGCGGCCGTGCGCGAGTTGTCCTTCCACACCACGTAGGCGGGCAGGAAGTGGAGCTGGATGTCCGGCGAGGTCACCTGCTCGGAGCTGCGGATGAACGCGCCGGCCTCGGTGATCGTCGCGGTCGCGGGCCCCGTCCGGTACAGGCCGTACTGCACCGCGTGCCGCAGCGCCCGGTCCCACCTGTCCTCGCCGCTGTAGCTGATGGGCTTCGCGCACTCGCGCGTGATGTAGACCTCAAGCTGGTCGTGCAGGTTCCTGCCCACCCCGGGAAGGTCCTGGACGACGTCGATGCCGAGTGCGCGCAACTCGTCGGCGGGGCCGATGCCCGACCTCAGCAGCAGGCGCGGCGAGTTGATCGCCCCGGCGCTCACGATGACCTCGGCGTCGGCGAAGACCGTCTCCTGGCGCCCGCCGCGCAGGTAGGTCAGCCCGACTGCCCGGCCGTTCTTGACGATCAACCGGTCGGCCCGCGCGCCGGTGAGCACCGTCAGGTTCGGGCGGTGCCGCACGGACCGCAGGAACGCCGACGACGCGCTCTCCCGGCGCGCCTTGCGCTGGGTGACCTGGTGGTAGAAGACCCCGTCCTGGGTGGCCCCGTTCGGGTCGGCCGTGTACGGGATGCCGACCTCCTGCGCCGCCCGCAGGAACGCCGCCGACATCGGGTTGTGCTGTACCTGGTCGCTCACGTGCAGCTCGCCGCCGGTGCCGTGGTAGGCGTCCGCGAGCCGCTCGTTGTCCTCGTGCGCGGTGAAGTACGGCAGGACGTCGTCGTACCCCCAGCCCTTGTTGCCGAGGTCGCGCCAGGTGTCGTAGTCCTCGCGGTTGCCACGGACGTAGAGCATCGCGTTGATCGAGGTGCTGCCGCCCAGGACCCGGCCCTGCGGCAGGAACATCCGCCGGTCGTTGAGGTTCTTCTGCGGGACGGTGTCGAAGATCCAGTTGACCTTCGTGCCCATCAGCTTGGAGAAGCCCGCGGGAATGGTGATGAGGGGCGACCGGTCGCTCCCGCCCGCTTCGAGCAGGAGCACGCGCGCCTCCGGGTCGGCGCTCAGCCGGTTCGCCAGGACACAGCCGGCGGCTCCGGCTCCGACGATGACGTAGGTGTAGGTGGTGCGTGGCATGATGCCTGTCCTCTCAGGGATTGGGATGCTCAGTCGCGCCGAGCGAGGCTGTGATCGACGCCGCGGCGGCGCGGAGCCGGCCCTGGTCGGTGGCCTCGGCCACCCCGGCCAGCCCGAGGGCCGCCGTGTCCGCGGCGTCGAGCCGGGACTGGCCGACGACCGCCCAGACCGGGACGCCGACGCCCGCGGCCCGCCGGGTGACACCGGAGATCACCTTGCCGTCGGCGGTCTGCGCGTCGAGACGCCCCTCACCGGTGACGACCGCGTCGGCCCCGGCCAGGAGCGCGTCGAAACCGACCAGGCCCAGAACGGTCTCGATGCCGGAGACGAGCCGTGCGTCGTAGGCCGCCCACAACGCGCCGGACAGCCCGCCCGCCGCCCCGGTGCGGGCGCGCCCGCGCGGGTCGCGGGGCAGTGCCGCCGCCGTCTCGTGCAGGCGGTCGGTGAGCCGCGCGACGAGGTCGGGATCGGCGCCCTTCTGGGGCCCGAACACCCGGGCGGAGTCCTCGAACGGGGTCGCGACATCGCACAGGACGACGAGCTCGACCCCGTCCAGGCCGCCTCCGGCCTCGATGGCCGCGCAGGCACCGGCGCCCCCGTCCGTGCAGGCGCTGCCCCCGACCCCGAGCAGGACGCGGCGCGCGCCCGCCGCCACCGCGGCGACGATCAGGTCACCGGTTCCGGCGCTGGTCGCCGACCATGCGTCGAGCCGCTCAGGGGCGAGCAGGGTGAGCCCGCTCGCCGTCGCCGTCTCGACGACGGCGGTGCGTCCCCCGTTCGTCAGCAGGAACTCGCCCTCGATCCGGTCACCGAGAGGACCACGTGCCGCGGCTCGGACGAGCTCGCCGCCCAGGGCGCGGCGCAGCACGTCGCGGGTGCCCTCGCCGCCGTCGGCCAGCGGGCAGGGCAGTGCCCTGCCGCCGGCGTCCGCGACCCCCGCCGCGAGCGCGTCGGCCACGGTGGCGGCGTCCATCGTGCCCTTGAACGAGTCGGGTGCCAGCAGCACCCGTGCGGGCCCGGTCATGGCAGGCACCCTTCGGCCCTTCCCCGCCGCGTCCTCGTCCGGGTTCCCGCCCGGTCGAGACCAGGTCGTCGCGGGTCCATGACTACGCCTCGAACCCGGCGACCGCGAGGAACGAGCGCATCCGCCGCGCCGCCGACGCGGGGTCGGCGAGCGCGCCCGCCCGGTCGGCGAGGACGAACAGCCTCACCAGATGGGGTACCGAGCGGAGGGTCTGCGCGCCGCCGACGAGGTGGAAGTGATCCTGGTGGCCGTTCAGCCAGGCCAGGAAGACCACGCCCGTCTTGTAGGCCGAGGTCGGGCTCGCGAACAGGTGCCGGGCCAGGGGAACCGTCGGTTCGAGCAGCGCGGCGTACCCGTCGAGGTCGCCGGCGTCGAGCCGGGCGAGCGCGGCCCGCGCGGGCGCGGCGATCGCGTCGAACACGCCGAGGAGCGCCTCGCTGTGACCGTGCTCGTCGCCCCGGATCAGTTCGGCGTAGTTGAAGTCATCCCCGGTGAACATGGCGACGCCCTCGGGCAACCGCCGCCGCAGATCGACCTCGCGTCCCGCGTCGAGCAGGGAGATCTTGATCCCCCGGACGCGTCCGGGATGCTCGGCGAGGATCGCCAGGACCGTCTCGGTGGCCCGGTCGAGGTCGGCACCACCCCAGTACCCGGCCATGGCGGGGTCGAACGCCTCGCCCAGCCAGTGCAGCATGACCGGTCCATCGACCTGGTCGAGGACCTTGCCGTACACCTCGTGATAGTCGTCGGCCCCCCGCGCGACGGCGGCGAGGTGACGGCTCGCCATGATCACCGGGGTGCCGCCGGACCGGCTGATCCAGCCGGCCTGCTCCAGGTACGCCTCGGCGATGTCGCCGAGACTCCAGCGGCCCGTCGGGGCGAGCTGGTCGGTCATCGCTCCGCAGACCAGCGCCCCGCCGACGGCGCGCGCCTCGGCCCCCGACCGGGCGATCAGCTCGCGGGCGTCCGCCCAGTCCAGGCCACCACCGCGCTGCGCGGTGTCCATGGCGTCGGCGACGCCCAGGCCCAGGGACCACAGGTGCCGGCGGAACGCCAGCGTGGACTCCCAGTCCAGCCCCGGCGGGTCGTGCAGCGGATCGGCCACGACGTGCGCGGCGGCGTACACCGTGCGGGAGGTCGGCGGGCCGCCGGTGAAGTCGTGTACCGGGGACCGGTCGGCCAGGACGTGGGTGCGCTTCCCGCCGTCCGGTGCCGGCAGCATGATCCTGACATCGCTCATCACGAACCCGCCGTCCCCGTCGTCCGCCAGGCGCTCCCGAGAGGCCGGTCCACGAAGATCTCCTTGTCCATCACGGTGAGGGGGTCCGCGACCTTCACCCCGTTGCCGAGCGGGTCGAGGACCTGGGTCTGGGGGTCGACGCCGGGCGCGACCTCGATGAGCACCAGCCCGTCCGGGCCGAGCTCGAAGACCGCCCGTTCGGTGACGTACAGGACCCGCTGGCCGCGTCGGCGCGCCTCGGCCGCGCTGAACGTCACCTGGTCGACCGTGCCGACGAACTTCCGGTGCCTGCCCTCGACGCGGATGTCCAGGCTTCCGTCGGCGGGCACGGCCTGGAGCCCGCCCGCGTTGAACGTGCCGCAGAAGACCACGGTCGAGGCGTTCTGCGAGATGTTGACGAACCCGCCGGTGCCAATGATCCTGCCGCCGAACTTGGACACGTTGACATTGCCCGCCCGGTCGATCTGGGCGAAGCCCAGGAAGCAGATGTCCAGGCCGCCGCCATCGTAGAAGTCGAACTGCGCGGGCTGGTCCAGGATCGCGACCGGGTTCGTGGCGACGCCGAAGATGACCCCTCGGGCCGGCACACCGCCGACGAGCCCCTGCTCGATCGTGAGTGTGAAGTCCTCGACCCAGCCCTCCTCGGCGGCGACGGCCGCGACCCCGTCGGCGATCCCGACGCCGAGGTTGACGACGTCCCCGTCGGCGATCTCGCGCAGCGCCCGCCGCGCGACGACCTTGCGCTGGTCGAGCGGGAACGGCGGCAGCGACGAGAGCGCGGCCTTGGTGGCCCCGGCGAACGCGGGGTTGTACTCGTGCGTCACCACCTGCCGCTGCTCGGGGTTGACGACGACGACGTCGACGCACATGCCCGGCACGACGACGTCGCGCGGATCGAGCGAGCCCCCTTCGGCGACGTACTTCACCTGGGCGATGACGAGGCCGCCGCTGTTCCGCGTGGCCTGGGCGATGGCGAGCATCTCCAGCCGGGCGGCCTCCTGCTCGGAGGTGATGTTTCCGTCCTCGTCCGCGGTGGTGCCGCGGATGAAGCAGACGTCGATCGGCAGCGACGGGTAGAGCAGCCACTCCTGCCCGCGCAGGTTCACCACCTCGACGAGTTCCTCGGTGGTGCGGTCGTTGAGCCTGCCACCCTCCAGGCGCGGGTCGCAGAACGTGCCGATGCCGACGTGCGTGAGCACCCCGGGACGGCCCGCCGCGATGTCGCGGAAGAGCTGGCTCATGACGCCCTGCGGGAAGTTGTACGCCTCGAACTCCCCTGCCGCGGCCATCGCGCTCATCTTCGGGGCCATGCCCCAGTTGCCGGCGATGATCCGGCGGGCGAGGCCGGGCAGCGCGAGATGGTCCATACCGCCGCCTTCGCGGTCCCCGATGCCCGTGGTGTGCACGAGCGTGAGGCCGGCCGGGGAGCCGGTCTCGCGAAACCGGTTTCCCAATGCCCGGAGCAGCGTGTCCGGTTCGAGCAGTCCTCCGCCGGAGCCGCCGATCGCGACGGTGGCCCCGGCATCGATCATCGCGACCGCCTCCGCCGCGGTGCGGAATTCCGGCCGCCCGCGGCGGCTCCTGTCCGACGACGACATCAGGCCATCACCCCTCCGCCGTTGAGGTGCAGCACCTGGCCGTGGTAGAGCGCGGCGTCGTCGGAGGCGAGGAACGCCACGGTGGGCGCGATCTCCTCGGGCGTCGCGAGCCTGCCGATGACGAGGTCACCGGTGCGTTCCCGCTTCCACTCCTCGGTCGCCCAGGGGGTGATGAACGGAGTGTCCACCGGCCCCGGGGCGATCGCGTTGACGCGGACCGCCGGCCCGACCTCGCGGGCCAGCGCCCGGGTGAGCCCGGCGACCCCGGCCTTGGCGGCGCAGTAGCTGACGTAGTCGCGGGCGCCCTTGAAGGCCAGCTGCGACGAGACGTTGACGATGACGCCCGCCCCCCGTTCGAGCATCGATCCGAGCACGTGACGGCTGCACAGGAAGACGCCGTCGAGGTCGACGGTCAACGTCTTCCGCCACTCTTCGAGGGAGATCTCGGCAAGCCGTCCGGGAGCCATGTACCCGGCGTTGTTCACCAGGACGTCGATCGGCCCCAGCTCGGAGCCGACCCGGGCGACCATCCCCTCGACGGCGTCCCAGTCGGTGATGTCGGCCTCGACGGCCATCGCGGCCGTCCCCGCCTCCGTGAGCCGGCGCACCCGCTCGGCGGCCTCGTCGGCCTGGCCGAGATGGTGCACGGCGACCCGCGCCTCGGACGCCGCGAACGCGTCCACGATCGCGGTGCCGAGACCGCCGAGCGCCCCGGTCACCAGCACGGTCCTGCCGCGCAGCGACGGGTAGGCGGTGGTCGTGGTTGCCTGCGCGTTCACGCGGTGTACCAGTCCTTTCTGCGCGTACGGCCGACCTGGACGGTCTTGTTCTCGGTGAAGAACTCCATGCCCTCGCGGCCGAACTCGGCCTGGTAGCCGCTGTCACGGCGACCGCCGAGCGGGAGCTCGGGGAAGGCATCGGTGGAGCCGTTGATCCACACGGTGCCGGTGCGCAGCCGGAGCGTCAGGTCCAGCGCCTCGCGCAGATCATTGCTCCACACCGAGGCGGCCAGGCCGTACGCCGAGGCGTTGGCGCGCGTGACCGCCTCGTCGAGCGAGGTGAAGGACTGCACGACGGTGACCGGCCCGAACAGTTCCTCGCGGGCCGCGGTCGAGCCGTCGTCGTCGGTCGCCAGCACCGTCGGCGCGAGGAACGGGCGCGCTCCGGTGGCCTCCGGCGCTGAGGGTGCCCCGCCGGCCAGCACCCGCACGCCTTCCTGCCTGGACGTCTCGATCGCCGCGCTCACCCCGTCGAAGTGCTGCTGGGAGATCAGCGGGCCCATCTGGGTGGCCTCCGACCACGGGTCGCCGAGGACGAGACCCGCCGCCCGCGCGGCGAGACGCTCGCCCAGCTCGTCCGCGACGGACGTGTCGGCGAGGATCCGCGACCCGGCGACGCACACCTGTCCCTGGTTGAAGAACGCGGCGAACGTCAGCCCCGCGACGACCTCGTCCAGGTCGGCGTTCGCCGTCACCAGGACCGGGGTCTTGCCGCCCGCTTCCAGGGCGACGCGCTTGAGCCGCTGCGAGCCCGCGTGCGCGGCGATGTGCCGGCCGGTCGCGGTCGAGCCGGTGAAGCTGACGACGTCCACCTCGCGGTGGGCGACGAGCGCCGCGCCCGCGGGGCCCTCACCGAGGACCACCGAGACCGCGTCGGGCTCCAGGCCGGCCTCGTACAGCAGCGAGACGACGGCGAGTGCGGTGAGCGGGGTCAGCGGGCTCGGCTTGACCACGACGGTGCAGCCGGCGGCCAGTGCGGGCGGCAGCTTCTGCCCGAGGATGCCGAGCGGGAAGTTCCACGGGATGATCAGGCCCGCGACCCCGGCGGGCTCCCGCACGGTGAACGCGAACACCGACGCGTCGATGTCACGGACCGTCCGTCCGTTGACGTCCCTGGCCAGCCCGGAGAAGTACTCGAACGCGTTGACTGCCGCGGCGACCTCGCCGCGGGCCTCGCGGATCGGTTTGCCCGTCTCCAGCACGACCAGTTCGGCCAGGTCGTCCGCGCGGGCCTCGATCAGCTGCGCCGTCCGGGCCAGGACGCGGGCGCGGTCGCGGCCGGAGGCCCGTCCCCACCGCCCGGTGTCGAAACTGCTCCGGGCGCGGGCGACCGCGGCCTCGACCACGGAGGTCGACTCGTCGCCCGCCCGGAACAGGGGCTGTCCGGTGGCCGGGCTGATCCGGACCGTGCCCTCGCCCTGCGGGGCGACGGCGCTGCCGCCGACCAGCGAGCCGAGGAGCGGCGGGCCGTCCCCTGCGGGCACTTTGGCACGGTCCAACAGGTCACCGAGGTCGCGTCCGGCGACGTCGAGGGGGAATCCAGTGGTGTTCACGATGCTCTCACTTCGTTGTCGTGGGCCTGCGCTTGACGAACGCCTCTTTCCGCCGGCGCGAGGCGTCCGAGAAGCTGAAGAACGCGGCGAGGGTCGGCTCGGCCGTCACCCGGGTCTGGTATCCGGCCAGAATGTCCTTGACGACCCGCAGCGCGAGCGGTTCGCAGGCGATGACGGCCGTGACGAGCTCCTCGACGGTCTCTTCCAGCCGGTCGGCCGGTACGGCGTGCGTGACGAGGCCGATGCGCGCCGCCTCGGCCCCGGAGATCGCCGTCGCGGTGAGGAACAGCCGGCGCGCCTGGGCCAGCCCGACCGTGTCCACCAGCCGGGCGATGCCGCCCCACGCCGTCAGGTTCCCCAGCTTCGTCTCGGGGTAGCCGAGGCCGGCGTCCTCGGTGGTGACGCGCAGGTCGCAGGCGAGCGCCAGCTCCAGGCCGCCGCCGAGCGCGCTGCGCTCGATCAGCGCGACGGTGGGCACGCTCAGCGCGGCGAGCCGCGCGAAGGTGGCCGTGCCGAGGCGTGACAGCCGATCGGCGGTGACCGGGCCCGGGTCCGCCCAGTCGGCGATGTCGGCGCCCGCGCAGAAGAAGCCGTTGCTCCCGCGCAGTACCACCACCCGGATCTGCGGGTCGGCCTCGATCGCGCCGAGTGCCTCGCCGAACGATTCGAGCATGGCCTCATCGAGCGAGTTGCGCTTGGCGTAGCGGTCCAGGGTTAGGGTCGCCAGACCCCGCTCGTCGACGTCGAGAAGTACCGGCATCAGCGCCGTCCCCGGGCTACCTGGTCGATCAGCAGGGCGATGATGATCGCGGAGCCGACGGCGACCTGCTGGTAGAACGCCTGGACGTTCAACGTGGTCAGACCGGCGGTCAGCGTCGCGATGATGATCGCGCCGAACGCCGCGCCGTACATGCTGCCCTCGCCGCCGGCGAGCTTCGTACCGCCCATGACGGTGGCGGCGATGGCCGTCAGCAGCAGGTCCGCGCCGAGCGTCGGGTCGGCCGCGCCGAGACGGGCGACCAGGATGGTCCCGGCCAGCCCGGCCGCCGCGCCGGAGAGGACGTAGGCCGCCGCGGTGTAGCGCTTGACGTTGATGCCGGCCAGCCGCGCGACCTCGGCGTTCCCGCCGACGGCGGTCAGGTGCTCGCCGAACACGGTCCGCTTCAGGCACACGGCCGCGACGATCGTGAGCAGGACGAACAGCAGCACCGGGATCGGGACCCCGGCGATCCGGCCGGCCAGGGCGTCCTGGAAGCCGGTCGGGATGTCGTACACGGCCTGGCCGCCCGCGATGATCAGGGCGATCCCGGCGTAGATGCTCATGCTGCCGAGCGTCACGATGAACGGCGTGATGTTCGTCATCGTGATGAGGAGCCCGTTGACCAGACCGGCCAGGGCACCGACCGCGATGCCGCCGATGATGGCGAGCGGCACCGGCAGCGAGTGCGACAGCAACCCGCTGACCACCGCGCACATCGCGACGGTCGAGCCGATGGACAGGTCGATGCCGCCGGTGATCAGGACGAACGTCTGCCCCAGCGCCAGGACGCCGACCACCGATGCCTGCAGCAGGATGTTCATCAGGTTGCCGCCGTCGAGGAACAGCGGCCTGGCGAGCCCGAAACCGAGGACGAGGACGAGGATGACGCCGACCAGCCCGGCCTGACGTGCGGTCGCGGCGACGTCGAGGCGTCCCCGCACGGCGGACAGCGGCGTCTCGGTCGCCGATTTCCGCTCGAGGGTGGTGTGGTTGCTCATGGTTCTCCTTGGACCGTCAGCTCGCCGCGGCGTGGTGGACGATGGCTTCTTCCGAGATCTGCGACCGGCTGAGTTCGGCGACGATGCGTCCGCGGCGCATCACCACCACCCGGTCGCTCATCCCGAGTACTTCGGGAAGGTCCGACGAGACCATCACGATGGCCTTGCCCTCCTCGGCGAGCTCTCGCATGAGTGCGTGGATCTCCCCCTTGGCACCCACGTCGACGCCGCGGGTGGGCTCGTCGAAGATGAAGATGTCGCTGGCGGTCTTCAGCCAGCGGGCGAGGACCACCTTCTGCTGGGTGCCACCGCTCAGCTTGCCGACCGGATAGCCGGGGTCGATGTCGGCGTTGAGCTGCGTCAGCAGTGCGCGGGTCTGCTCGCGCTGCGCGCGCCGGTCCAGCAGGCCGCGCCGGCGCGGCGGCTTGATCAGTGTCGCGTTGGACGCCGCGCTCATGTGGAGCACGAGGCCCTGGTGCTTGCGGTCCTCGGGCAGGAACGCGATACCCGCCTTGACGGCGTCCGCAGGGGAGCCGATGTGGACGCGTTCCCCTCTGATCCACACCGCGCCGTCCGTCACCCGGTCCGCGCCGATCAGCGCGCGGACCAGCTCGGTCCGTCCCGCACCGACCATTCCCGCCAGGCCGACGATCTCACCGCGCCGGACCGACAGCGAGCAGTCGGCGACGCCCTCGGCGCTGGACAGGCCCTCGATCCGCAGGATCTCCTCGCCGGGGCCTTCGGAACGTTCCACCCTGCTGATCGCGTCGACGTTCCGGCCGACCATCAGCTTGACCAGGTCGGTCTCGTCCTTGATCTCCGCCCGGGTACGGGTGCCGACAAGCGTGCCGTCGCGCAGCACGGTGACCCGGTCCGACAGCGCCATGACCTCGGCGAGCCGATGCGAGACGTAGATGATGCCGCGGCCCTCGGCGCGGAGCCGTTCGAGCAGGGCGAAGAGCTGCTCGCTCTCCTGCGTGGTCAGCGAGGCGGTCGGCTCGTCCAGGATGATCAGGCGCGCGCCGACGGCCAGCGCCCGGGCGATCTCGACGAGTTGCTGCTGGGCGACGCTGAGCCGCCGCACGGGGATGTCCATCCGGGCGTCGAAACCGAGCCGTCCGAGGGACTTCTCCGCCCGTTCGCGGGCCTCACGCCAGTCGATGAACCCGGCACGGGCCTTCTCCCGTCCCAGCACGACGTTCTGGACCGCCGTGAACTGCGGCACCAGGCTCAGTTCCTGGTGAACCATGGCGAGTCCGGCGTGCAGGGCGTCACTGGGCTGGGAGAACGAGCGCCGCTCCCCCTCGAACCAGACCTCGCCGCTGTCGGGCTGCTGGACGCCGAACAGCGTCTTCAGCAACGTCGACTTTCCTGCGCCGTTCTCGCCCAGCAGGGCGTGGATCTCACCGGGGTAGGCGGTCAGGTCGACCTCGTGCAGGGCCCTGACGCCGGGGAAGGATTTGCTGAGTTTCTTGATCTCCAGCATGGGCCGGTCGGTCGTCATCTCATCATCTCGATCGGTACGTGGTTCGAAGGGAGGGGCTCACCCGACGGTCACTTGTAGAGGTCCGTGATGACCTGACCCTCGGTGTCGTAGAACTGGTCCACGTTCTCCTTGGTGATCAGCTGGGCGGGCGCGACGACCCAGGGGGCGATCTCCTTGCCCTCCAGCAGGCCGATGGCCGACTCGACCGCCCAGAAGCCCTCGTAGTAGGGCAGCGGACTGACGGTCGCGGCCATCGATTCGTTCCGGACGCCGGAGATCGCCTCCGGAACACCGTCCGTACCGATCACCGCGACCTTCTTGCCCGACTCCTGGACGGCCTTGGCGACGCCGATCGCCATCGTGTCGTTGTTGGCGTAGATGCCCTTGAGGTTCGGGTTCTGCCGGATGATCTGCTGCGCCGCGGCATAGGAGGCGTTCGCGTCCCAGTTGCCGGGGACGCTGGCGACCAGCTTGAGGTTCGAGTGCTTGGCGATGCCCTCCTTGAAACCCTTGATCCGCAGGATCGCGGCGCTGGAGCCCGACTGCCCCTCGACCTGCGCGACCTCACCGCCGTCGGGGAACAGCTTCGCCAGCTCGTCCGCCGCCTGGATGCCGTTCTCCTCGTGGTTCGGGCCGATGAAGACGGTCGCGGGGACACGGGCGTCGTCGACGTTGACGACGGGCGCCTGCTGCGAGCGCATCTGGTTGAGCGCCGGGTTCAGGTTGGAGGTGCTCTCGGGAGCCACCACGTAGGCGTCGAACTTCTGCCCGACGAGCGTCTGGGCGATCGTGAGCTGCTCGGTCTGGGCCTTCTCGCTGCTCGCGGCCTGAATGGTCACCTCGACCCCGTACTTGTCGGCGGCGGCCTTCGCACCCTTCTGGATGCCCTGCCAGTACTGGTTCGTGAGGGCCTTGAGGATCACCGCGACCCGATACTTCTTGGCGGGCTTGAGCTCACCGATGGTCGAGGCCAGGGCGACGCCGTCGAGCGACTTCACGCCTTCCTGGTCGCTGGTGTAGGTGTACGACCCTCCGGCGCCGGACTCCTCGGCGGACGTCGCCGAGCTGCATGCCGAGACACCGAGCGCCAGGACCGACGCCAACGCGATAGCTGCTGTCTTCCTCATTGCTGCTTTCCTTCTGGGGGGGATGGATGGATAGAAACCGGTTTCCCAAAAGCCCGTGCTGATCGGGGACCGTGCTGGACTCTCACGTTGTCGCCGTCCGCCGGCATCCGCAGGATCCGCGGACGACGAGTTCCGGCGCCAGGACGCGCCGCTCCGGCGGGGTACGCCCACCGGGACTGCCGCTCGGGTGCCTGCCGATGCGCTCGGCGAGGATGCCCGCCGCCACCGCGCCGACCTGCCGCGCCTTGCTGTCCACGGTGGTGAGCGAGACGCCCGGCACCTGGCCGACCCAGACGTTGTCGAATCCGATCAGTGCGATGTCCTCGGGGACTCTCACTCCGAGTGAGTGCGCCGCCGTCATCAGCCCGACGGCCAGGGTGTCGCTGGCGGCGAAGACCGCCGCCGGTCGGCGCAGCCCGGCGAGCAGGGCCGCCGCCGCCTCGGTGGCGTCCGCGAGCTCGCTGCTGCGCGCGATGTGGATCGCTCCATCGGCTTCGCCGTAGACGCTGCGGAACCCGTCGAGCCGGTGCTGGAAGGCCAGCACGTCGAGCGGTCCGGTCAGATAGACGGCCTGCTCGAAGCCGTGTTGCCGAAGGTGCTCGGCGGCCATTCGCCCGCCCATCCGATTGTCGATCACCACAGTGTCGGCCACCGGCTTGGCGAGTTCCCTGCTGGCGACCACCACGTTGATCCCGGCGTTGACCAGTTGCCGCACCCCGCCGTCCCGCATGGTGGCCGAGGCGATGATCGCTCCGTCGACCCGTCGCTGGATCATCGTGCGGACGACCGCGGCCTCCTTCGCCTTGCTCTCCGCTATCGCCCCCAGCAACAGGGTGTAACCGGCCGGATCGATGACCTCCTCCACGCCGGCCACCAGTTCCGGGTAGAAGGGATTGGTGATGCTCGCCACGACGACGCCGATCGCGTAGGAGCGCCTGCTGGAGAGCCCCTGGGCCAGCGCGTTCGGGTGGTAGTTGAGCTCCTCGATGGCGCGCTCGATCTTGGCCCGGGTCTCCTGCGACATGTAGTAGTCGGTCGCGCTCAGGAACTTCGACACGGTCGCCTTGGAAACTCCGGCCAGCGACGCGACATCGTTGATCGTTGTGCGTCGAGCTTCAGGAAACCGGTTCACCATGGCCATCATGTTGGCTGTACCACACAGTGGGGTCAATATGTTTCCGAAATGTTTCCGAAGCCCTCACCATGTTAACCTTGCGGCCTCTGACCTGCCGGTCTACGGCATCCCGGCCTCGGGGAAGCACCTCCCGCGGCATCTTCTCCGGTCTCGCCGGGTGTGCCACGGGCGTCCGGGCCGTCGAGGGGTCGTTCTGCCGGATGGATGGCGCTGGAGCGAACACAGACCGCGCATCAGGGTGTAAACGCGATCGGCGCGTCTCCCCGATGGAAGGGAAACGCGCCGATCACATGCGATGTGCGCCGCCAGGGACTCGAACCCCGGACCCGCTGATTAAGAGTCAGCTGCTCTAACCAACTGAGCTAGCGGCGCCCGACCTCCACAAGGGTACCGGACCCGGCGCCGTAGTCCGTACATACGCCGACATATGAGCATCAACGAACAGGTGCCGGCTGCGATTTCGCCGGGCGGGGCGGGAGCGCGGAATCGCGCGGCGGCCTGCGGTTCGAGAAGGGCAGGGCGGTGTTCCGTACCGGCCGACTTGGACGGCCCCCGTTTAGGGCCCCTCGCTCGGGTACTTGACCGGAGCCCGGAGAACCCAACTCAAGGGAGATGTTCAACCATGCAGCCCGAGCTCTGGAACTACCGCGCCGACGTGTACGGCCAGGACAGGACGCTCGATGTCGCCGGGTACCACGTGGAGGCCACCGACGGGAAGATCGGCTCCGTCGACGAGGCGACGTACGAGGTCGGCGAGAGCTACCTCGTCATCGACACGGGCCCGTGGATCTTCGGCAAGAAGGTCCTCCTGCCGGCGAGCACCGTGACCCAGATCGACCCGCAGGAGAAGAAGGTCTACGTCGCGCGCACCAAGCACGAGATCAAGGGCGCACCCGAGTTCGACGAGGCCAACTTCAAGGAGCCCGCCTACCGGGACCGCGTCGGCGAGTACTACGGCCGTTTCCCGTTCGGGAGCGGACCGGGCACCGTCTGATCCGGCACACCGAACGACGAGCGGGTCGTGTACGGACGCCACGTCGCCGGTCAGCCTGATCCGTGCGAAGGAGTGCAGGGCCACGGCGACCGGCAGCCGGGAGACGGTCGAGTGCGCCCG
>NZ_JBEXUE010000122.1:0-23389 GCF_040614275.1 Streptosporangium sp. NPDC006013 | reverse complement strand
GGGACACGTTGACCAGCAGGTCGACCAGGGTGACACCCGAATCGGTCAACCATTGGATCACCTTGAGCTTGTCCAGTTGGAACAGGAGCCCTTCAGTCTCGGTGCGCACACCGTACATGGGGAACTTACTGTCGTGGCCAGCGGGAAAGAAGCGGAACCGTGCTGTGGTTACGGTGCCGCGACGTGTGGTGGACACAGCTCTTCCACTGATTCGCGTGTATCCGGCCACGATGTAAGCGATGGGCAGCTCCCGTAGCAGCGTGATATCGGCGAATCCGTAGTGAAGGAAGAGCTCTCGGTATCGCTGGTAGATCGGCTCCAGCGGGGTTCCAGCATCGCCGGCGAGTAGGTTCTGGACCGTAAGCGGGGCGGCGTCCCAGGCCAGACCCAGTTGGCGACACTCTTCGCCGAACGCCTCGATGGTTTCATGATCCTTGCCAAGAGCGTCGATTTCCGCAGCCCAAGCAGGTGTGTCGTCTGTCCGCTGCCTCGCTTTAGCGATGAGTTGTTCGTACAGGTCATCACCTGGCTTGAGTCCCAAGGTAGCCGCAGTTTCCTGTGCCTGCCGCAGAGCGCCGTCGGCAAGGGAGGTTCCAGCAGCTAGGCGTAGCCCTTCCGCGCCACGTGGCAAAATGCCGAGACTCTGTGCTACGGCCGCCGCGTACACCCGCTCATGCGCTAGGGCGGCGTAGCCGCTTCGGGTAGGAGGGTTGATCACCGTGATTTGCTGTGGGTAGTAAGCCGAAGTCTGTGGCACGCGCATCACCTGCGGTCGGCCGGTACGGCAAGTGGAGCACCACCGCGTGATTGGTTGTTCGGAGCGTTGCTGACATCGGGTACAGGTCCAGTACCACCGAGATATCTGTAGATCGCGCGTGTTATGCAGACGCATCGGCGCCCGGCAGCCGGAGTCGCAGCGAGGCGCGTTGATCTCTTCTAGATGACCGCACTCATGGACTTCACTCCAGGAGAATTGCTCCATCGGTCCATGCTCCCCAACAGGGCAGGCCGGTATTGGCTCCCCGGTACGAACATTCTGGAAGGCCCGGCAATCCCGGCACAGAAAGGTGTTGGGAAAGCGGCTGGCTTTAAGATCCTCAGCCTTGACCAGATTGAACTGACGTCGATCGATAATGTCCAATTCCGCCTTGGCGCCTGGACCAGCGGCGTTGGTAGCGGCGAAGGGGAGGAGCAGACGGCGGAGTTGTGGGGCGACCCACCCCTCGGGGACATCGAGGGGTGTGACCTGGCGCGGAGGTTCCCCGATGACGGACCCTCTTGATGACCAGTTGTAGGGTTGACCCGGCATGTAGCGCCAGAGTGCCCCTATATTGCTGCGATTGAGCTTGTCGAAGGCCATGACGAAGTTCTTCCTCGTAGGGGGAAAGGGCGGCGTAGCGAACTAGTTGTCCGCGTGGCTATACGTCGCCGTAAATAGTCAGAGGCTCTTCGATGTCACGAAGAGATCGAGGCACAGACGGACGTAGCAGTTCAGGTATCCGTTTGCCGCTTTCCGCGCGTAGCGGGAGGGCGGTGAGCTGGTCCGCGACCCAAGCGTCGATCGCTTCTCGGTGCATCCGGTGGTAGACGCTCGTGTCGCTGATGTAGAAGCCTCGACGTAGCAGTGAGACGAGCATGTCCTGCTTGATCTCACCGCTGTTGACCGCCTCGCGGAACGCTGTCGAGTCCGCGAGGGAGCGGCGCCGACGGCCTCCGGTGATCCATTTCCGATCGAGCACCTGGAGAAGCCAGGCCATGAGCCCACCAGGCAAAACGCGCTTAAGCACGGGTACGGACTGGCGGTTCACCGGTACCTTGTGAACCAATCGGTCGAGGTAACGAACCCATTCCGGGTAATAGCGGTAGACGCTGGCGTCCCTGTCCCGGCTCGGATTGATCACGTTAACTACCAGGCCAGGGTGGCTTCGTCCTACGCGGGCGGAGGCCTGGATGATCTCGGAGGCTTGGGTCGGCGTGCCCATGACGGCCATAACGCCGAGCCTTGCGACATCGAAACCGTGGCCGATGGCCTTCGTGGCTGCGATGATCTTTACTCGGCTGAAGTCGTCTTTGGGCGGAGTAACCAGCCGAGAAACGGCAGAGCGTACGGTCCCCGAATCGGTGTCCCCATTGATAATTACGAGGTTATCCTCGCTGCTGAGAAGTTCTCGGACCGCATGGTCACGGGTGAAGCTGGTCAGATCTTCGTTGCGCAGGCAGTACGCGACGAGCACCTCGTACAGGTCTTCACCTGCGACCCGAGCAGCTTCGACGACGTCGCCATCATTGGCGTCGAGTCCAGCCTCTCTGACCACGGCCCTAGGGTGGTCACGAAGGTCCTGCGCCCAACGCGCATGAACAACCGCTACCTCCCGGGTGGCGGTGACCATGGTGCTCGCCCGCGAGCGTACGCCGAGATAGCGACGCAAGGGATCACCGACTCTGGTCGTCGACCAGAAGGTCTCACCGGGTTCTGGACCGTTTACAGGAAAGCGGTGCGCTTCTCGTTCGTAGAGATGGCGTACCTGATCGTGGTATCCCTCGATTGTCGCGGTCGCGCCGACGATCTGGAAGGGCTCATTTTTGAGATGCTCGCTGATCGTTTGTAGGAGAGATTCATACATGCCGTCGAGCGCGCCGAGGCTTTCATCGAGCAGGTGGAGTTCATCTGCGATTTCCAGGCGTATGTGCCCAAAACCTCTTGGTACGGGATGCCGTTCTTCCTTGCAGCCGAACACTGAACACCAGGTGGGGTTGGCCGAGTAACCGTGCCTGGGACAGCGGGAATGTGCGCGCCCGAGGAGAATTTGGAATGCCTGATTTTGTCCAAGTTGGGCCAACTTGTCTACGGTACCTACCAGTACGGACGGGGCACGTCGGTAGATGTCGTCATCGACGCCCCAAACTGGTAATACTCCAGCCAGACGACAGGATGAGTTTTTGCATATGTGTCGCATAGTGTGGCTTGAGTCATCCCACCTCACTTCGATGGAATTGCCGCACAGTGGGCAGTCGTTCAGGACTCGGCACGCTTCCGCTGTTTCCGGTGCTCTTGGGTCGGGGCCGTTGAAATTTCCACCAGGCTTGTAAAGCTTGTTGGGAGTGTTGCCTCCCCCGACGAAGTATCCAATGCCGAAAGCGGCTGTTCCGGAGATACGAGGATCGTCTTGACGGACCAATTCGGCGTTGAAAACCATCTTCGCGAAGCGTTCGGTCTGCTGCATGGCGAGCAGCCGCAGCGGGAACCGGGCCCATACCTGTGCGCCGGCGGTAACTCCTGTGTAACGCCCGTAGAAGAGCGTAACCAGCATGAGCCCGAGATAGGCTTCTGACTTCCCGCCACCGGTCTGGAACCAAACGATGTTGACCTTGGGATACTTCCTGGGGGCAACCATCCCGGGAAGGCAACCGACGATCCAGGCGATCTGGAACGGCCGCCAGGCTGAGTATTCGTCTTGTGCGGCGGCTTTGATCACTTTGTTTGCCGCGATGAAGGCGTCACGGACATGCGGATCGGAGCGCAGTGCATCCAGGCCAGTTCGCACCCACTCGACTTCCTCCCGCGCGGCTCGCGCGTCCTGTTCGGCTTCCTCCCGCGCCTGTGCATCCCAACCTCTAGCGGCCTGCAATACATCGAGGGCGGCTTCCCCCCAGTGATCGTTGACCCAGATTTCGAGCATCCCTACAAGCTTGGAGATGGTGCCTACAGGATCCATGATGAGCGAGTCGAAGGTCGTGTCGATCGGAGCTTCTCGACCGTGCTGACCCTTGGAGGCCTCCCGAGGATAAGCGCGCCATGTCGGTTCTTCGGCGGCGAACTCAGTCCTCAGTATGGTCTGTCCCGCTTTGACGTAGCAGGTAACGGGAGATGCATGGCCGAACGCGGGAACGATACGCTCATAACGATGGGACTGGGCAACCTGCTCCAGCTCATATGGCTCGATATTGGTATCGGCCCAAGCTGTCAGCACCACCTCACAGAGACGAGTGTCCAGGTATGCCTCGTCATAGGGGCGGATCCCGTCGATTAGCTGATTCGTAGGAGCAGGAGTGGTATTCACTACCGCGACGAATACCTCAAAGAAACCGTCGATTGGCGTAACGTCGATTTCGATAGCCGCTCGATGGTCGGGCGGTGTTAGGTCTGTCGGGTGAACGAGACTGCGCACACTGTACGCGGCCCAGGTTCGTTCGTCGATGAGGTCGCGGTCGTGGGGCAAACCCCCATCAGGGACGCCGGGACGGCGCTGTCGAAAAAACAGGTCGGCATGGGGCGCTGCGGCAGAACGCAGCGCGGCCGTGATCTCAGCTTCACCAACGCGTATTGACCTCGCCCCATCCGAAGAAAGCGGGACCGTGATCTGAACGGGCTCCATCGCGATCTTTGTCCAGATTCGAGCTATCTTGTAGCCGTTCGTTTGCCCGTTTCTGGGTGCCATACCACTGGTCTGTGCGTTCCCGGCGGAAGGCGTTGGTCGTAGTTCATCCTTGGCACCCGCGCCCTCAGAGCCCGAGCTGAAGTCCGCATCCACCGCTTCGCGCTGTTCGGCGAGGGTCGGATGCAGAGCCAGGTAGACCGCTGCGCTGACCTGAACAGTCAAGCTGTCGGGCAAGCGTCGCACGCGGAACGAAAAGCCCTGGGCGGGAGGAGTTATCTGGAGCCCGCGGAAGCCCGCATTGGTTTCGGCGATCAGCTTGGGTTCGCTGGCAAGCATGCCAAGCCACAGCCGCTTGTGCGGCTGGTCCAGCAGACGAGTGCCTGTTGGAATAGAGAGCCCAACGGCTTGATCGATGATACGCCGAGAGAGACAGCCCAGCAGGGCATCATAACACCGAGCAGGCGTCATAGCCACTATGGCGCCATGAGGAGATACAGACACACCAAAGCTCCTGGTTGAAGAGACAAGGCGTGACGCCGGTGGGCACGTCCGGAACATCCCTCGCGTGACCTGCTGAAATAAGTAAAGGTGAGAGCTATGTGCTTACTGTGCGTCTTGGGTTACCTCACACGGTAGCTCGTTCATGGCCAGTTCGTCCCCTGCTTTCGTGGAATCTCCCAGGCAACAGGGACAAACTGCAGGTGGTGCTGGTGGCAGTCTCCTTCGAGACGCGTGTCGCTCGGCTCGGTTAGACCGGAAGGCGACCTAGCACCCTGCGGGGGGATCCCAATGGCGTCGAGCTGGAGGAGGCTGCTGCCAGACGGACTGTTGATACGCCCCATCTACGGATCAATCGTGCTACTGGTAGGTCTTGCGCGCGCTGGGGTAGGGGCCAGGCTTCGGGTACATGATGGCGTAGCCCGGGAGCGCGACGATCTGCCACTGGGGTTGAGCCTGAGCGATCGTCTGACCCAGGAGCGTAAATAGCTCGTCAGCGGTAGGCGCATCGCGTGGAACCACTACATGAAGATCTTTTTGAAAGGCGGCCGCCTGATACCGAAAGACGTACGGAAGTGCGGATTTAACATGTTTGAGTAGATCGGACATCATGTAGAGGCCTGCTGTGATGTCATCACAGATCCAGTTAAGGTCGGCTGGATACTGAGAGTCGAAGTGGTCGGCCTCGAAGATCGTGGTGTCGCGATTCTGCCCGGGATCATTACTTCCAAATCCGTTGAAGTTCCACGGGGCCTCGCCGTCGGTCTTGTAGTAGTGGATCAGCAAGCGCTCTGGCGCAACCGCATGGAGATCCTCGTCGACAAATAGGCAGACATAGCCAACGTCGCGAATGTCAATGTTCAGGCGGCTGGAGAGCTTGCGGTAGTGCTTGCTAAGTCGCTTTGGGAGGGACGGGTCGGCTTTGCCGACATACACCATGTCCCCGTTCACGTACAACTGGTAGACGCCAGCACGGTTTGGCAGTGCGGCGATCGTCTGAATGGTGAGCGGCTCGGGATCGAGAGAGGCGAGTGAGGAAACGAGCTGGTCCGCCAGTGCTCGTGTGATGCTCAGCCGGAACTCGGCGCTCGCAACCATCGGCAACTCCTTGATCCAGTGATCTTCGTCTGGAGCAGACTAGCAATTCGGGTAGGTCGTGATACTGGGTACATCGTTGCCGGTTCATCGCGGGATGATCACAGTTTTGGAGCGTTGCAAAGCTTCTGGACCTTGTATCGCTAGGCCGTCGCGCTAGCGGTCAGCCGTATCTGCAGCTGGCTCGTTAGAGCTGCGTAACAGGTGCAAGCGGGTGTGAGGGGCGCTGTACTGGCGACTGGGGGTCGCAGCAAGGGCTCTCTGGACTAGACGAACACTTCGAAAGAGTTTTCGTAGATGAGCTTGAAGATCGTTTATTCCGCGGTACACTTCCGTCATGCCTGATCAGCGAGAAGAGTCGGTTCGTGGTCGTACCAGCGTTGAGTTGTTCGCTGGTGGAGGTGGTCTGGCCATGGCGGTTCACCGCGCAGGCTTCCGGCCTCTCCTGTTCAACGAACACGCCAAACGGGCCTGTGAGACGTTGGTCGCTAATGGCGCCGAAGTTATCGAAGAGGGGCGACCACTCCCTATTCCGGCCCCTGGTGAGCCATGGCCGCTCAGAGCTGGTGACGTCCAGAAAGTCGATTTCGAGTACCTGGAAGGGAAGGTGGACGTCCTAGCAGGCGGCCCCCCGTGTCAGCCCTTCAGCCTCGGCGGAGTAGCCAAGGGGGATGAGGACGAGCGCAACATGTTCCCCCAGATGTTCCGCGCGATTCGAGAGATGAAGCCGAAGGCGGTCATCTGCGAGAACGTCCGAGGACTGCTACGTCCGTCGTTCAAGCCTTACTTCGACTACATCCTGCGCGAGCTGGAGTTGCCCTTCGAGGAGCGAAAGGAGGGCGCTACCTGGCAGGAGCACGACGCGGTGCTGAGACAGCGAATCGGGGAGGAAACCGAAGGCTCAACCCGGCGGTACACAGTCATCATGACGCCGGTCAACGCGGCGGACTACGGTGTCCCCCAGATCAGGAACCGGATCATCATTGTGGCTTTTCGCGCCGACCTCAAGGTTGATGTGCAGAGGTTCAAGGAGTTGGTGAAGCCGGGCTTCTCGGAGGCCGCACTTTTCCACTCCATGGTCAGTGGCGAATACTGGAAGTCCCACAAGGTTCCAGACGCCGTGAGGGAGAGCGTGATGGCACGTGTGCCGAAGGTCATCCCCGACCCGGGTGACACCAAGCCGTGGCGGACCCTTCGCGACGCGATCGCGGGAATCGACGGTAACAAGCCGCTGCCCCGAATCCCCACCGAATTCCTGGACCGCAGGGAGCACCTACTTGGTGGCTTTACCGATCACATCGGCTGGCCGGATGCGCGGATCTACCCTGGTCACACCCCGAATGAACTCGACCGCCCCGCTAAGACCGTCAAGGCCGGCGTCCATGGGGTGCCCGGCGGGGAGTCGGTAATGCTCCTTGACGATGGGACTCATCGGTATATGACCGTACGCGAGACCGCTCGTGTCATGACCTTCCCTGACGACTGGAAGCTGCAAGGTCCCCGCGGAGAGAAGATGCGGCAACTCGGCAACGCCGTACCAGTCCTCTTGGGCGAGGTCTTCGCCAAGGCGGTCGCCGGGATACTGAGGGAAGTTGAAGATCGGGTATGACCGCCGACCAGGGAACTGAAGCGGGGCGATGGAGGGACAAGCCGCCGCCTGTTCGAGCGTGGAAAGGGAAAGCGCGAACACGGGAAACCCGAGCCGCAGAACAGGATCGCGCCGCCGGAGGACGGCATCAGCGCATAGTGGACCTTGGCGATGGGCGCTTGGCCTGCGCGTCCATCGAGCTCAAGGTTTATCCTAAGACTCGGCGTATCCGTGCCTATCTCCGCTGGTCGGACAAGGGACGGTCTCCTGCTGTTTACGTCGGAGAAGTCGACCATGAAACTCGCGCGAGAAACCTGGCCGAAGCGTGGGAAACAGCCATCAGCTTGGGCCTGCTCACACCTCAGAGTCCTTCCCCGATTGAGCAGTCGTGGGCGTCATCTCCCGCTGTACGCGTCGTCATGCAGGGCAATCGGAGCCGCGACACGCGCCCCGAGCGTGTGCTGCGGTCGGCTGTGCACGCCCTCGGTCTCCGATACCGGGTTGCCTCTCGACCAATGCCGGACCTTCGTCGCACCGCTGACCTGGTGTTCACGAAGGCGAAAGTCGCCGTCTTTCTCGACGGTTGCTACTGGCACGGCTGTCCCGAGCACTATCGACCATCGCAAAAGAACTCGGACTTCTGGCAGAAGAAGCTGGCGTCGAACCAAGCACGCGATCGCCAGACCGACGAACTCCTCAGAGACGCCGGCTGGGAGGTTGTCCGGGTGTGGGAACACGAAGACGCCCAGGCAGCGGCAGACCGCGTCGCTCAGACGGTACGCGATAGGCAATCACGCGTCCCAGCCCAAAGATCAGCGGAATGCCAAAAATCCGTTTGATCTCCAGGAAGCCGGACTTAGGAGCTGTCTGCGAGGATACTTTGGCCGACCTTCAGCGGCGTGCGCCAGCTGACTCGAATTCGTACTGGGGATCTTCGGACCTGATTGAGGGCGTCTTGGGTTGCAGTTCACCGCCGCACCATGCCGTTCCAGGCTGACCGGCCGAGCGTATTGGTCCAGCTGGAACCGATCGGGACGGCCGAGATCCGAGCTGCTAATGCGGTTTGGGTCTGAGGCCCATCCGTTGTGTGCAGCAACGGCTTCTAACGCTCTTCGTTGTGCACTGTTCTGTCGTACTTGCCTGGAAAGATCTCGAACCCACAGACCCGACGGCGACGGAGCTTCAAAACATGAGTGATGGACGGCCCGAGGCCTCCGACGTGTATCGCTACTACCAGCGCCTCCTGGAGGGGAACTGGATGAGCGAGGCCCTTTGCTGGACGGTCGTCGTTCCCCACGACGGGAGACCGATGACACTCACCGAGATCGGAGACCGGGTAAGCGGTGGCACCGGCTACCAGGCTTACGAGACAACCTCCTTCGAGGACGAGGAGGACTACCTCGTTTCCTCCGAGGACTCCGATTGGGCGATGCTGGTGGATCACTCAGGTCCGCTGACCGCGCTGCTCGAATACAACGGGTTCCGAGGGGTTCATGATCCGGTGCTTCCGCGGTTGAGCGTCGGCGGACGGGCGTACAGCGCCTTCTGGAACGTCAATGCCAACAACCGGATCAGCTGTGCCGTCGACGGAGAGATGGTTCTGTCGTTCGACACCATGTTCGTCGAAGACTGGATCAAGGAGCCGGGACTGACGCGATGGCCCGAGTTGCGGGCCATGGTGCCCTATTTTGATTGGCAGAACGGGCAGAGCTGGCGAGCGGCGATGCTGGCCGCAATTGAGCTGGCCACCGGGGCACGGTTGACCGAAGGGTGGACCGAGGAAGAGCGGTCGTATCTGACCTCGTCAGAGGCGACGATGGGCTGATCGAATTGGAACGCACTCCTCTTGAAACCGCTGGCATCACGCGGACGCGATGGTGAGGGCATGGAGGGTACTGATGGCGCCGGGGACAGCGTGGATCGCATCAACGAGTGGTTGGGCGCGTGGCAGCTCAACCAGTCCTATGCGCAGGATCGCGATCGGGGTGAGGCCCGGCGAATCTGGGCACGGGTTGCTTTCGCCGCCCTCGATGGTGCTGAGCAGGCCGGCTACCCCACGAAGAACGCGGATGCAGGCCGCTTTCACCTTCGAGCGTTGCTGATCGTTGATCTCACCCCCGATGACGACCCGCTATGGAGTCCGGACCAGCTCGCCTCAGACGTCTTGGAGGCCCTGCCTCTTGGTTTGGAGCAGGCGAGAGCTTGGGTGACCGATTGGCGCATGCGTCCTCGACACGAGATCGCGGCCCTGCGCACGTGCAAGAACCTTCTCGGCCCTATGGAGCCGATCGCGGATCGACTGGCGGCAGGGCCGGTAAGAGCTCAGATTAATCGCTGGCTGGACCTTCGAGCCCACCTACCGTGACGTGCAATATACGTGCAATGATCATGAGAGTGAGAGCGGTGCAGAGGTGACGCGCCGCAGGTCACGAGCGGTGTCACGCTGAGAACGGTCACGTCCTGTAAAACCGTCGGCTCAGCCTACGCAGGTTCAAGTCCTGCACCTGCCACACCAGCAGAAGAGCCCTCACAGCAGCGGAAATGCGGTGCGGGGGCTTCTTCGTTTTGGATCTACGACTCCCCGTGATTCCTCGCCGTTTCCCGTGAGATCCGGCTTCCACCCCACCCACTTACGGTCCTGATGTTGGAACATCGATCATCCCGGAGCCGAAGTGCCCCCGCCGGAGGCATGGTTTCAGGGGTTGCATCCTGTACCGGGGTACAGGCTTACCATCGGACCGTAGGGATCGCTCGCATGAGGGACGGGCGATCTTGATACATGGAGGGCTCATGGAATGGGCGCCGGCTGAATGTACGCTTCCGACCGAGGAACGGCCATTCCGAGTGGCGGAGTTCGATGAACTGTTCGCTTCCGCACTGCGTGGACTGGAACGCGTGGGACCGACTCACCTGCGGCTCACACTCGATGATGGAGCAGAAGTAGAGAAGACCGCGCGTGACCTGACGGCCCGTGAGACGGGTTGCTGCTCGTTCTTCGCCTTCGCGCTTACTCCTGGTGGCGATGGCCTGGCCCTGGATATCGAGGTCCCGGCGGTGCACGCGAAGGTGCTCGACGGGCTGGCGGTCCGGGCGATCAAAATGGCTCCCCGGGTCGCGTCGTGAACGGGGAGTGGTTGCGTACCGGAGAGGTCGCCGAAGCGGCGGGGGTCAATGCTCAGACGTTGCGTTACTACCACCGGCGGGGACTGCTGCAAGAGCCGCAGCGTAGCAACGGGGGACATCGGCTGTATCCGCCGGAAACCGTGACCGTCCTGCGTGTGATCAAGGTGGCGCAACGGCTGGGCTTCACGCTGGAGGAGGTGGCCGCCCTGGTTGAGGCGGCTGCGCATCGTCACGGCACGTCGGACAGCGGTTTGCAGGCACAGGCAACAGCCAAGCTCGCCGAGGTGGAACAGAAGATCGCCGACCTTCAGACGATCCGCGACACGTTGGTTCAAGCGGTGGACGCCGGGTGTGATGACCTAGTGGCGTGTGCGGTGAGTTCGTGCTGCCCGTTGCCGTTCTCCGGCCTGGCGGACGGGGGCCGGCATGTCGACCTCAACTGATCCTGATCAGCGTAAGCGCCTGGTCCCAGCTGGTCTGACGGGCTTGGCTGCGTTGGCCTGTGCCGCGTGCTGTGCGCTTCCTGTGCTGCTGGCTGCCGGGGTGATCGGAGGCACCGGGGCCATCGCGCTTACGGGCGTTATGCCGACAGTGGCGCTGGTCCTGGCGGGCGTGGCCGTGCTGGCTTGGGGGCTGGTGTGGTTCCTGCGCAGGCGGAAGCAAACTACTGGATGCGCGGGTGGAACTGGCTGCGGCTGCCAGAGTACGGGGGCTCATCGGCCCACCGAAAGCGATCCCCTACAGCCGCAGCTGTGACTGTCGCTCGTTCCCTCCTGCTGTTCGTGGTGGCCGCGCTCGCCGAGATCGGCGGTGCCTGGTTGGTCTGGCAGGGAGTGAGAGAACAACGTGGGCTGTTGTGGGTCGGGGCTGGAATTATCGCCCTGGGCCTTTACGGCTTCGTGGCCACCTTGCAACCGGATGCCAACTTCGGCCGCATCCTGGCCGCCTACGGTGGCATCTTCGTGGCCGGATCCCTGGCCTGGGGCATGCTCATCGACGGGTTCCGCCCTGATCGATGGGACGTCATCGGCGCCGTGGTGTGCCTGATCGGCGTCGCCGTCATCATGTACGCCCCGCGTTGATGGTCAGAGTTTCAGACCCCAGTAGCTCGTCCGGTACGGGTGAACAGCATCCCGATGAGGGCGATACCCATCCATGCGGCGAGGTAGGCCCATGCGGCGTTCGGTGAGACCAGGGTCCACAGCAGTCCGGCAATGGCGCTGGCGGCGAAGTTGCCCAGGGATTGGACAGTGGCCAGCAGGCCGAAGGCTGATCCACGTAGGTCGGTAGGGGCCAGGGCTGCGACGGCTGCGTGTTCGGCGGTCTCCACGCATCCGATGGCCAGACCGGCGGCGATGAAGGGCAGGGCCAGCAGGAGGTAGCCGGCGGTGTCGAAGGCCAAGGTGGCGTAGGCGATGCCGAACAGGGTGATTCCTGCGGTCATGACGAGGACGGGGCCGCGCTTGCCGAGTCGGTCGGAGGTGTGTCCGGCGGGGATGGATGCCAGGGTCGCGGCGATGTTGTAGGCGACGTACAGGCCCAGGGCGATGCTGGTTGCTGCTTCGATGCCGTGGGCGGGGGTGAGAAGCTCTGTGGCTCGCAGGATGAGCAGGGTGGCGGCGACGTTGCCCACCTCGAAAGCGATGATCGCTCCGAGGAGACGGCCCAGGTCCCCGCGTAGAACGGGCCGGATACGCAGCCTGATCGGGACGCGTTCGCGTACGGCTGGCTGGGCGGCTTTTCGGATGGCGTAGATGATGGCCAGGGCGGCGAGGATGCCGGGAATGACGGAGATGAGGATTGCGGTCCGGACGTTGAAGACGGCGACCAGGCCCAGGGCGAGAAGTGGTCCGCCGATGGCTCCAAGGTTGTCCATCGCGCGCTCGAACCCGTACGCCCGGCCGTAGGCATTGGCTGGAACCAGGTCGGCCAACAGGGCGTTGCGGGCGGGGACGCGTAGACCTCGGGCGAACCAGGCTCCCGCGCGTAGGGCTCCGGCCTGCCAGATGTTGGTGGTCACTCCCAGCAGGGAGGAGAGAACCGCGGTGGTGGTGTATCCGCCGACTGCTACGGTCCGTCGTCGTTGAGGGTCGTCGGCGAGTGTGCCACCTGTCAGGCGGCCGACTCCGGCCAGAGCATCGGCGAGACCTTCGATGAGGCCCAGTGCTGCGGCGGGCGCTCCCAACGTGGTGGTGAGCAGGCTGGGCAGGAGGGCTGTGGGAACTTCGTGGCCGACGTCGGCGAGGAAGCTGGCGCTTCCGATTCCGGCGACTCCGGAGTTCATCCATCGCTGCTCTGGGGGATTGGGCTCACTCGCCGAGGGCTCAGGCATGAGCGTCAGTGTGCCGTAAGCCGGTGTGCTGTTCTTCGGCATGATTCTTGCGGTGAGCGGAGCGGCCGGCTGCTGGTCGCGCCGCCGCCCCAATGCGGCACGACAATCGCCACGGGGTGGTCACGATCTGTTGTGGCCGGGGGTGATTGAAGATCCGGGGTTCGTTCCTCACCCCGGCTCACCGGGGAGCATGGCTGATCAGTGTTGCCCGGTTCGGGCTGGAACCAAAGCCTCCGGCGGGGGTGCTCAGGTTCCGGGATGATCCCGTCATCTGGCCTTCGTCGGCATCGCCAGCGCCCTCATCTGCTACCGCCGCTACACCAACTGCGACGACCGCTTATCGGTTTGCCGCCCGCCAGCCCGGTCGGATAGAAAGCCTGAATGCTAAAGGGCAACAAGGTCGGACTCAGGGCCCGGCACGAGGACGACATTCCGATCCTGCAGGCCGAGCTCTACGACGACGTGGTCACCCACTCACGGGCCCAAGGCCAGCCGTGGCGGCCGATCACGCCCGGCTCGAAGGACTCGCAGCTCGTGGTGGACGACAAGGAGCAAGGGCACGTCCCGTTCTCCGTGGTGGAGCTGGACGGCGGCACACTGGTCGGCACCGCGGTGCTGTGGGGCATCGATAACCACAACCGGTCCGCGCACATCGGGCTGGGGCTGCTGCCGTCCGCCCGCGGCAAGGGCTATGGCACCGACGTGGTCGCGGTGCTGTGCCACTACGGTTTCGTCGTGCGCGGCCTGCAGCGGCTGCAGATCGAGACGCTGGCGGACAACGCTGCGATGCTGCGCTCCGCCGAGCGCAACGGCTTCGCCCGCGAGGGCGTGCTGCGCTCCTCGGCCTGGGTTATGGGCGAGTTCCTGGACGAGGTGCTGCTCGGGCTCCTCGTCCAGGACTGGAAGCCGGACTCGAAGGTCTAGGCTGCCACCGACGGTCAAGGGCGGGTCGCAGGTGTCGTGCCCGTTGCGTGCCCGTCAGGAGGGTGAACAAGGGGGACTCACGGGTACTCAGCCCTCTCCCTCGCAGGTCAGCACTTCACCAGCTCAGCGGCCAAGTGCGTTAGAGACTTCCCAAGCTGATGGCCTCAACTCACCGGACGTGGCAGGTTCGGGTAGTGCAGGACCTCCACGTACATGATCCGTCCCTCAACGACGTCAAGGATCAGATCACCTCTCGGCGGAAGCAGTGGCACGCATCTGTGCCCGGGACCGTACGCTCCGTCCGGCTGCTCGGCCGTATAGAAGCTCTGGGTGAGAGGCCAACTGTCAGTTGGAACAGTCACGGGCTGTAAAGCCGTCGGCTCAGCCTACGCAGGTTCAGTCCTGCACCTGCCACGCTGGATTTTCCCAGCTCAGAGTCCCGCGGGGGGCTCTTTTGCTTTTCTGGGACATGCAGCCGCAGGCAGCCGGAAGCAGCCGCATGTCACCACTCCATCAATATGCGTGCAATGATCTTGAAGGCGTTTTACAGGTCGTTCCGGGCTTTCCGAGCGGTTCACGAGCGGAAGGCGACCGAGGGAACGCCGAAGGGTCCCGGATGGCTTCCGGGACCCTTTTCGTATGGTGAACACCTCAGCCGACCAGCGCGTCACCGAGACGACGTGGTCAACGTCGCGCAGCGGAACAGCGTCTACCAGACGATCGACCGGCTGCTCCGTGCCGGACTGATCGCGGTCCGCGAGACCTCGTGCGAGGAGAACCGCCCGGAGCGCACGGTCTACGAGCCGACCGAGGCGGGCAGGGAAACGCTGCGGTAGTGGATGCGGACGATGCTGAGCACGCCCGCTCGCGAGTTCCCCGAGTTCCCCGCCGCGCTCGCCTTCGTGGTCGTGCCGGCGCCGGGCGAGGCCGCGGGCGACGTCAGCTGAAGGTCAGGGCGGGGTAGGCGAAGAGCATCACGGCGCCGAAGCCGAGCTTGAGCACCGCGTCGACGACCCCGAACACGGGGGTGGGCACCTCGCGCGCCAGCCGCAGTCCGACGAACGCGTTGATCGCCGTCAGGACGCCCAGGATCGTGATCAGCGGGCCGTGGGCGAGACCCATCGGCAGGAAGTGCAGGCCGACGACGAAAAGGATGCTGAGGATCAGCGTCCGCTCGTCCGCGTCCTTGTTCTTCGTGAGGACCAGATAGATCAGGCCCGCCTCGATGACGAAGGAGCCGACGAGCCCGGCGATGTGCGCGAACGACGGGCTGCCGAGGCTCGGGAGCAGCGCGCTGAGGCCGCTCGCGGTGAATCCCGTGATGAACCCGCCGATGAGGAACTGGATCCAGTACTTGTTGAACGCCCAGCTTCCCAGGAAGCCCAGGCCGACGAAGACCAGGAAGAGGCCGCCTCCGCGGATCAACGGATATGGATGATCTGCGACGAATACCACAATTGACGGCATGTAGTCTCTAACCTTCCCCAAAGGTAAAGATCAGACATTATTGCAGAACGGTGATCAATGCCGGGGCCTGATGTTCACGTGCGAGATCCGTCGGCCGTATGGCGCGGGCCGGAGTCACCAGGGCTGCCCGGCGGGGGGGGACTTCGACCACGGCGGCGATCGCACCGGCCGGTACCGTACGGCCCCGGCCGACGCGGACGGTCGCATCTCCTACGCCGACTTCGCGATCGCGCTGCTCGACGAGATCGACACCCCGAAGCATCACCGTACGCACCTGGACGTCGAGCAGGGCTGACAGGGAGGCCGGGCTTCACGGCGGCGCGGTGAGAGGCGGAGAGCTGGGAGGATGGGCGGATGACCATACGTGTCCTGATCGCCGACGACCAGGAGATGGTGCGGCGCGGCCTGCGCCGCATCCTGGAGAGCCAGCCGGACATGACGGTCGTCTGCGAGGCCGCAGACGGGGTGACCGCGGTCGAGATGGCCCGGAGGTTCCAGCCGGACGTGGCGCTGGTCGACATCCGCATGCCGAGAATGGACGGGTTGGAGGTGACCAGGCTGCTCGCCGGTCCCGACGTGGCCACCCCGGTTCGTGTCGTCGTTGTGACGACCTTCGACCTCGACGAGTACGTCTATCCGGCGCTGCGCCACGGCGCGTCCGGGTTCCTGCTCAAACGGTCGGGTCCTGCCCTCCTGATCGAGGCGGTCCGGGCCGCTGTGGCGGGGGACAGCCTGATCAGCCCGTCCGTGACGGTGCGACTGCTGAAGCACGTCACCGGATCAGGACCGGGGCAGGGGCCGCTGACCGAGCCGCTGACCGAGCGGGAGATCGAGATCGCCGGTCAGGTGGCCGAGGGCAAGACCAACGCCGACATCGCCGCCGAGCTGTTCATCTCGCCGGGCACCGTCAAGACCCATGTGGCGAGCGTCCAGCGCAAACTCGGCGTGCGGAACCGGGTCGGCATCGCCGTACGCGCCTGGGAGATGGGCTACGCCCGTCCCCGATGACAGGGCCCTGCTTCTGCGAGACGAGGCGGAGCGTCGAAGATCGTCCGGCATGCGATACGGGATGGCCGGGTCCCCAGCCGGGATGGTGAATATCCAGATTTATCAAGACAACGCTGGTCGATAGCGCTGCGTACGCTCACATTCATGACCCGAAGCCGGATCCGCGCCTTCCTGTGCGCCATGGTCGTCGTGACGGTGCCGGTCCCGGCCGTACTCGCGCCTCCGAGCGCGCTCGTCGTTGCCTGCTCGGCCACGCTGGCCATGGCCGCCGCACTGTCGCGCTGGCCGTACCGGGGGATCACGCTCGCCGGGGCGGCGGGCTTGGTCACGGTGGTCTCCTTCGCCGTCGCACTCGTCTACCAGGGACGGCACCAGTTCGTCGGGCTCTGGCTTCCCATCGAGATGTGCGCGTTGCTGCTCCTCCTCGGGAGGGTGGTACGGCGGCTGCCGGGATGGCAGGCGGCGGTGATCGGGGTATCCCTGGGCGTCGCGGTCACGTTCGAACTGCCCCTGCGCCTCACGCTGCGCATGCCCAACCCGACGGCGGAGACATCGATCCTCGTCTGTTTCATGTCCTTCTTCCCCGTGGCGGTGGTGGCCGGTATCGCGCTGTACCTCAGGTCTCTGGACGACCGGCGGGTGCGCGCGGTGGCACGGGCACGCCGGGCCCAGCGGCTCGACGTGGCCCGGGACCTGCACGACTTCGTCGCCCACGAGGTCACCGGCATCGTGCTGGAGGCCCAGGCGGCGCAACTCGCCGACCAGGATCCGGAGCGGGCGCGGGCCCTCGCCGTACGCATCGAGGAGGCCGGGCTGCGGGCGCTCGCGTCGATGGACCACATGGTGAGCGCGCTGCGCGACCCGGACGAGCGAGCCGCGGCGGAGCCGCCCCCGACCAGGATGTACGGCTTGGCGGACCTGTCCGACCTGGTCGGCCGGTTCTCCGCGACGGGAGGGATCCCGGCCGAACTCCAGCGGGCCGAAGAACCGGCCGATGATCGGAGCGCTGCTCCGGATAGTGATCCGAACGGCGAACGGTCGGAGAAGCCGGCCGACGAGACGGCCGGAACGCTGCCGCGGGAGATCGAAAGCACCGCCTACGCCGTGGTGCTGGAGGCGCTGACCAACGTACGGAGACACGCGCCCTCGGCGACCCGGGTGCTCGTCTCGACCGTCCGTACCGCCGATTCCGCACTGGAGGTGTCCGTCGTCGACGACGGCGGCGTGGCCGGTGCGGGCGTCCTCACGGTTTGGCGGGGAGGGGCGGGCGGCGATCGGCGCGACCGCCCGCAGGCATTGACGGGGAAAGACCGGCCTGGCGGGGGTACCGGCCTGATCGGCCTGGCCGAGCGGGTCGAGGCGCTCGGAGGCACGCTCACCACTGGCCGCCTTGGGAAGGGGTGGCAGGTCAGAGCAGTTCTACCGGTGCCGAACGCCCGGACGGGAACGACCGTCGCCCGGCCTACCGGCCCTGACTCTCCTTCGCGCGCCGTGACGCTGTAGGTCCGATCAGGGGGCGGGGACCCGCCGAAACGCGTGCCGCGCCTCCAGCGGCACAGGCGCGGGGAAGGCGCCGGATATCTGCCGAACGGCAGATGTCACCGAGCGCCGAGAGGCTGGATCCTGCTCGGGATGCCCAATCCCCACGCATCGGAGGATCTGATGATTACGCGCAAGACGATGACGTGTGCCCTGGTGGCGTTCGTGGCCGCGGCGGCCCTCACCGGCTGCGCGGACGCCTCGAACGCGACACCGCACCAGACGGCCTTCCCGTTCAGCGGCAGGACGCTGGACGTGCGGGCGCACGAAACCCCGACGGACCTGGTCGCGGCGGACAGGAAGGACATCAAGGTCACCCTCTGGTTCGACGTGAAGGGCACCAACCCGTCGTCGAGCTGGTCCCTGGACGGGAAGACGCTCAACCTGCGGGCCGACTGCTCCGGGTGGGCCGACTGCTCGGCTCGGTTCAGGGTCGAGGTGCCGCGCGAGGTCAAGGTCCTGCGCGACGGCCGCAAGACGGACCTGCGCGGTACGCCCTCGGCCGGCAAGCCTTCCACCGGCACAGCCGGCACGGGCGCCGCCGCCTTCACCGGCGTGAAATGACCACGAACTACCCCGAACTGCACCGAACTACACCGACGAAACGGGACAAAACGGGTGAACGGCACACCGCATCACGCGGCGACGGCGGGAACACCGATGCTCGAACTGGTGGATGTCTCCAAGGTCTACAAGGGAGGTAAACGGGCCGTGGACGGCATCTCCATGCGTCTCGGCGCAGGACTGCTCGGTCTCCTCGGCCCCAACGGGGCGGGGAAGTCGTCGCTGATGCGGGTCGCCGCGACGGTCACCCGCCCGACTCGCGGAAAGGTCCTTTTCGAGGGGACGGACGTCGTGTCCCGGCCGGACGCGCTCCGCGCGGCTCTCGGCTATCTGCCGCAGGACTTCGGCGTCTATCCCCACCTGACGGCCAGGGAGTTCCTCTCCTACCTGGCCGCCGTCAAGGGGTTGTCGGCCCGCTCGGCGCGGGTGCGCATCGGCGAACTGCTCGAACTGGTCAACCTCACCGAGGCCGGTCGGCGGCCCCTGGGCGCGTACTCCGGCGGCATGTTGCGCCGGGTCGGGATCGCCCAGGCCCTGCTGGGCGATCCCCGGGTGCTGATCGTGGACGAGCCGACGGCCGGGCTCGACCCGGAGGAGCGGGTACGGTTCCGCACCATGCTCAGCGACCTGGCGGCGGACCGGGTGGTGCTGCTGTCGACGCACATCGTCTCCGACATCGAGTCCGTGGCGTCCGACATCGCGATCGTGGCCCGGGGACGGCTGCTGCGACGCGGCAGCCCGGAGGAGCTCCTGAGGGAGGTGGACGGCCAGGTGTGGGAGACGGTCGCCGGGCCGTCCGACGCCGTCGCCATGCGGGAGCGGTACGTGATCAGCCGCATGATCCGTACGGCGGGTGGGACGCGCCTCCGGTTCCTGTCGCCCACGCCGCCGGGAGGCGACACCGTACAGGTGGCGCCCGACCTGGAGGACGTGTATCTCGCCGTCGTCAACGGTCCCGCCGCACGGGCTCCGCAGGCCGTGGGCACCACGGGGGGCACCACGGGGGGCACTGCGGGGGGCGCAGGTGGACGGGCGGTGACCCGGTGACCGCCCGGGCGCCGATCGCGCTCGCCGTCGCCGACTTCCGGGAGCGGGTACGGCGTCCCGCGTACGCGGTGACCCTGCTGGCGGCGGTCGGCCTCGCCTGCCTGGCCGTGCCGGACGCGGGCTCCCACTGGGTGATCATGGATGTCGGGGGCTACCGAGGCGTCTACACCAGCGCATGGATCGGAACGGTCACCGCCCTCGCCGGCGCGTTGTGGCTCACGATGGGCGGGTTCTACGTCGTACGCGACGCGATCGCCCGCGACGAGCGCACCGGTGTGGGGCACATCCTCGCCGCCTCGCCGCTCCGCACATCGACATATCTGATCGGGAAGTTCCTCAGCAACTTCCTGGTGCTCGCCTCGATGGCGGGCGTGCTCGCGGTGGCGGCGCCGCTGATGCAGTTCGCGCGGGGCGAGTCCGGCGCGCTCGATCCGATCGCGCTGCTGCTTCCCTTCGCGCTGATCACGCTGCCCCCGCTGGTGCTGACGGCTGCGGCGGCGGTGCTGTTCGAGACCGTGCCGCTGCTGCGGGGCGGCGTGGGGAACGTCGTCTGGTTCGCTGTCTCGATGGTTCTGCTGCTGGGAGGACAGACGCGGAACGCTCCTCTCGGGGGCATCGGGGTGCGCCAGGCGGCCGAGTCGATGCGCGCCGCCCTGGTCGAGCAAGGGATCGACGTCAGCGGCCGGGAGTTCAGCCTCGGCCTGACGTCCGTGGCCGAGCCGTTGCGCACCTTCCGATGGGACGGCTTCACCCCCGACGCGGCTTTCCTGGAGGGTCGGCTGGTCCTTCTCGCGGTGGGGATCGCCGTGGCGCTGCTGCCCGCGCTCTGGTTCGGCAGGTTCGATCCCGCGCGCGGTCCCGGCAGCGGACCCGCCACCGTGCTGTCCGAGCCGGGCAAGGCCCGGGAGGGGGCTCAGGACGAGATCCTCGGAGACCTCCCGCGCGATGTCCGGGGAGAGCCCGGCGTGGGCGGACCCGTCGGCCGTCCCGGGTTCCCGGTGACGATGACGGCGCCGGTACGTGGCCGGGCCTTCCGGCGGCTCCTCGCGGGTGAGCTGCGCGTCCTCCTTCGGGGCGTCTCGCCGTGGTGGTGGCTCGTGGTCGTGGCCGTGACCGTGGCCGGTTTCGCCACTCCGGAGCCCGCGACGCTGCTCCCTCTCGCCTGGGTATGGCCGGTGCTGGTCTGGTCCCGCCTGGGCACCCAACGAGTCGAACACGGCCTGGAGGGGCTGCTCGGCGCCTACCCGACGATGCGGCGCGGGCTTCTGGCGGAGTGGGCGGCCGGGGTGGCGCTCACCGTCGTGACCGGGATCGCGCCCGCGGTGCGGATGGCGGCCACGGCCGACTGGGCCGGGGCGGGTGCCTGGGCGGGGGGCGCGCTCCTGGTTCCCGCGCTCGCGCTGGCTCTCGGCGTGGCCTGCCGTACCCACCGGGTCTTCCAGGTCGTCTACCTCGGCCTGTGGTACCTGGCCGTCAACGGCGTCGCGGCGCTGGACTACATGGGCGTGGTCAAGTCGGGAGGGCTTCCGGCCGGGCCGTCGCCGCTCGCCGTGGGCGGCCTCGCCCTACTCCTGGTGTGCGCCGCCCTGGCGGTCCGTACGGCACGGCACGCCGTGAGGTGATCCGGCATCCCACCTGGTCGCGCGATATGGGTGGAATGTAACGTTAGGTAGCAGTGGGGGTGCGCTATGAATAAGATCATCTGTGTTGCGGCGCTCGCCGCGATGACCACGCTCGCCACCGCCGGCGCCGGATACCCGATGGACGGCGTGGGCAAACAACAGGTCAGCCGGGAGCAATATCGGATCCTCCTCAACCAGTGCAGGTACGCCGATACCAGCGCCGCCCGGCGGGAGTGCCGCGCGGAGGTCCGGCGGACCTACATCATCGGGGAGAGAAACCCCGGCCTCGACTGCCGGACGTACTCCGGCATCACCGTGTGCGGCGAACTCAAGCTGAGCAAGAGCGAGAAGCAGTGCGTGCAGGACTCCGTGCGGGGCGGCCTCACCTACCGCCGCTCCGAGGTGGAGTGCTACGCGCTGAACGGGGGTGGCAACTGAACCGGCGGCGGGACGGTCGCACATCACCTGCGGGCGCCTCGGCGGCACAGGTACCGATGCCAGGTACCCGCAGCCTTGCGACAGGTGTCGACAGCGGCCCAGCCAGGCATATGTCCGCTCCACGCCCCAGCGACAAGGCCCAGGTCAGGGAGTGGATTCCGGCCCGCGTCCCGATCGTTTCCGAGCCTGTTCGATCTTACGGTTGGCGGCATGGCCCGAAGCCGCCATACGGGGGCCGAAAAGCCGAAAACACGTTGCAGGAGAAGACCGGGACGAGGAAGGCTCCTGGCGTGAAGATGCACGCCAACCAGCTGACGGTGACCCCGGAGACAGTGCGCACCTTGGTGGATGAGCAGTTCCCCGAGTGGCGGAGACTGCCCATCACGGGCATCGCCGCCCATGGGACGGTCAACACCATCTTTCGCATCGGCGACCGCTTCACAGCTCGGTTCCCTCTACAGCCCGAGGACGTCGACTCGACGCGGCGCTGGCTGGAGTCCGAAGCGGAAGCAGCCCGCGAGCTGGCAGGTCGCACACGGTTTCCCACGCCCGAGCCGGTCGCGCTCGGTGAACCCGGCGCGGGATACCCGCTTCCGTGGTCGGTGCAGACTTGGCTGCCCGGCGTCGTGGCCACCAACGAGGACCCGGGCGAATCTATCGCATTTGCCCACGACCTGGCCGATCTCATCAATGAGCTGCGCGCACTCGACACGCGTGGCCGATCGTTCGCCGGCAAGGGCCGGGGAGGCGACCTTCAATCCCACGACGCGTGGATGGAGACCTGTTTCAAGCACAGCGAACAACTCCTGGACGTTCGCCGGCTTCGCCAAATGTGGAAAGATCTTCGAAGTCTGCCGCGCAAAGCAGCCGACATGATGACCCATGGTGATCTCATTCCTGGCAACGTGCTCGTGTGCGCTGGTCGGCTGGCCGGAATTCTCGACGTCGGCGGCTTCGGACCGGCCGACCCTGCTTTGGATCTCGTGAGTGCCTGGCATCTGCTCGAAGCCGGGCCGCGGCAGGTGCTCCGCATGGACCTCGGGTGCGACGACCTTGAATGGGAGCGAGGCAAAGCGTGGGCCTTCGCACAGGCGATGGGGGTCGTCTGGTATTACCTCGAAACCAACCCGGCCATGAGCAGGATGGGCCGACGCACCCTGGAACGCATCATGGCAGACAAATCGCTCGCCTGAGCTTGAATGATCTTGATCGTCGTCGCGCCATTGACCCTGGTGGCGAGGGGGCAACCACGGTCGCTCATGCCCGCCCTTGAGCCCAGGTCGGCGCCCCTGACGGGCATGCTCCACGCAGTTCCAAGCTGACGGCGCGGGTTCGATTCCCGGAAATTCACCGTATGGGTCAGCTCCGAGTTCGCCGGCGCTGTCGCGAATGTCACGCCTCAGTACGGCCACGTGAAGGGGTGCGATAACGTGCAACTTCGCGCCGGGCAGACGAACGAAATCACCTGTACGGTTCAGGCGGGTGTCGAAGCCGCCGGAGTACCCTCCGAGGACAGCAGCCAGACCACGTTCACCCTCGTCGTGACGCAGAAGGCCGGGGACTCTTAATCCCACACCTACCGGCACACCATCCGCTGACGGCCGCTGACGTACCTGTCGCGCTTTCAACGGGAGCGGCGACCGCTCAGCTCGTAGACGGACGCATCACATGTCGGGCTGTCCACCGCCCCGGCCACCGACTTCTACGACCTGATCGTGATCGGGGGCGGCCCCGGCGGGCTGGGCGCCGCGGTCTACGGCGCCTC
>NZ_JBEXUE010000121.1:0-23607 GCF_040614275.1 Streptosporangium sp. NPDC006013 | reverse complement strand
GGGGCACGGGGGAAGGCCCCGGCCGGACGTCTGGTGTCGGCCCTGCCCCTCTCCTTTCGAGGGAGCGACAGGACTTGAGGGGGAGAAGAGCAGTTGACCGCCGGCCTCCGCGCGGTTCGCGGGGAGCCATGTTCGTCTCCCTATTCGGAGACCGGTTCGGGAGTCGACGGGTCACCAGGGGGCGGAGTGGCCCGGATGGCGCACCAGACCGTACGGCCCAGGCCGCGACCGTGCTCGCGGGTTCCCCACTCAAGGGAGATCTCACCGACGATCAACAGTCCTCGGCCGTCTTCGGCATCTGGTTCTTTTCGGACATGAGGTCCCGAAAATATTGAACCAGGGTCATTAACCTCCACGTAGACGATTTCCATCGTCGTGCTGAGGGTCAGGCCAATGAAGTCACCGGCGCCGGAATCGGAATGCTTGATCGAGTTTGTTACCAGCTCGGAAGTCGCCAGTACGATGTCGTCGACCATTGGATGATCGACACCGAGCCATTCGCGCACTTCAGAGCGGGCTCGTGAGACGGATTCACGAACGCTGGGCAGATCGACGCGACCGAGAATCCTCGGCTCCGGAGTCGTCGCTTTCATGGTTTCACCCGCTTAGAAGAATCATCTCCGATCGGCCTTCCGACCATCCCAGCTTCCGGCTACAGTCGGTAGTTGCTTGACTTCAATCAGCTATCAACAGTTTCAATGAAAGGTCCCTTGAAACCGCTGACTCTCCCCGGGAGGTCAGATGCCAAAGGAAAGCGAGCTTCGCCCTACCGATTCGCCGACCGCTCTCTTCGGCTTCGAGCTGCGACGGCTACGCAAGGCCAAAGGCTGGTCCCAGATCCGGCTGTCCAAGGCCATTCCCTATTCGGTCGGGACGATCAGCATGATCGAGACCGCCAAGCGGTCACCGACGGAGGAGTTCGCCCGCTACTGCGACAAGGCCCTGGAAGCCGAGGGAGCCCTGATGCGGCTCTGGCCGATGGTCAGCCACGCCTCGGCTCCGCCCTGGTTCCGGCCATGGCTCGACGTGGAGGCCACCGCGGAGTCGCTCCGCACCTGGGAACCACTGATCGTGCCTGGCCTGCTCCAGACGGAGGACTACGCCAGAGCCATCCTGAGCGGCGACATCGGCGTGACGTCCGAGCAGATCGAGGAACAGGTGACCACTCGAATGGAGCGACAATCCATTCTCAGACGCCCCAAACCCCCTTTGTTCTGGGTAGTCATCGACGAAGCGGTCCTTAACCGCCCGATCGGCAGCCACGCTGTGATGGCAGCGCAACTCTCTCACCTTCTTGAAGCTGGTCAGGCCCCCCGGATCACCATTCAGGTTCTTCCCTTCAAGGCATACTCAACGACCGGCCTCGCCGGTGGGTTCGCCATCGCACAGGCTCGGGGAACCTTCGACACCGCATACGTCGAGTCTGCTGGGGTCATGAGCCGAGTAACAGAGCGACCAGAGGACGTGAGCGTTTTAACATACAGATACGAGGGGATTCGTTCCGAAGCACTGTCCCAGCGCGAGTCCCTAGAATTGATCAAGGAGACGACGCAGCGATGGACGAGTTGACCCAGGAACTCAACACTGCCGTCTGGCGCAAGTCCTCCCTGTCAGGACCTGACGGCGGCAACTGCGTTGAAGTCGCCGAGTTGTCCGGCGGCCGTAAAGGCGTCCGAGACAGCAAAAATCCAACCGGCCCCGCACTGGTCTTCACCCCCGGCGAATGGGACGCGTTCGTCAAGGGCGTGAAGGACTGCGAATTCGACTGACCGCTCCCCCTGTTTCCGAGGTTTCACCGGAATGCACTCGGCACGAGCACCGGACTGTCTCCCTCCTCCTGACGGGGCGGCCCATGATCCCCGAGGCGTGCCACGACCCCGCGGCGACGATCACCGTGGGGCCGTCAACAACCCCTACCGGGAGAATGCCTTCTGTACGGCACCGCAGATGACCTCGCCGTTCCCCATGCAGGAAGGTGAGGACGGCAAGTGACCCGGTGACGGCAGGAAGGGCCCCACTGCAGCACGCGCAGCTGCTGCGTGCTGGCGGCGTCGTCGGAAGTCTCCTTGCCGGGCTTCACCTCGCCCTCCACCGGCACGTCGCCGGCGCCCACGAGCTTGGCGCCGAGCACTCCGGTGTAGACAGCCGGCCGACGACCAACCCCGAAGATTGCGCTCGGCATGCTCACACCCCATGCGTGAGCCCTATCCAGCAGGCGACCCTTATGGCGCAACTCTTTCATATAAGAAAGGGTTGCGCCGTGACTGGAAGTAGCGCAATGGCCACCTTCGGTTCTGTCGGCGAGGCACAACGGGGCCTCGTGTCGACGAGGCAGGCGGTCCAGAACGGCGTCTCCAATCTGGACATGACCCGGCTCACCCAGGATGGGGTGCTCAACCGTGTCGCTTATGGCGTCTACCGCGTTTCAGGTTCACCCGCCGATCCGCTCACCGAACTGCGTGCCGCATGGCTCATGCTCGAACCACAGACCGAGGCCGATGTCCGGATCCATGCTGTTGTGGCCCTGCCGAACCCTTACGGGTGCTCTGCCCCCGCGAAGAGGTGGTCGTTGACGAACGGGTTGCGGAACTTGCCCGTGGGGTCGAGGTCGGCGGCCAGCCGCCGGAAGTCCGGTAGCCGGTCGTACCGGGACGCCAGGCGCTCGGGGCCCATCAGGAAGAGCTTGCCCCAGTGGGGGCGGGCCTCGAAGGGCTCCAGCAGATCCTCGATCACGGTGAGCACCCGGCGCACCGCGGGCCAGTCCTTCTTCCAGGTGAAGTGGACCGCGACGACGTCCTGGCGGTAGGAGGGGCTCAGCCACAGCTCGTCCGCCGCGACGGTGCGGATCTCCGACACCTGCAGGACGGGGGAGACGACGTCCCTGACCCCGTCCAGCGCGCGGAGCGCGGCCAGGGCGTGGCGGCGCGGGAGCAGATACTCCGACTGGAGCTCCTCCCCGCTGCTCGGGGTGAAGTCCAGGCGAAAGTGCGGCAGCCGGTCGTACCAGGGGCCGGGCACCCCCAGCTGCGCGGTGCAGTTGACGGCGGACAGCCCCGGCAGCGGGTGCCGGTCGGCCGGCGCGGCCGTGGCGTCCAGCCAGCGCGACACCGGCTCCCACGGGCTCGACTCGCCGTCACGCCGCTTCACCCACACCTGGTCGATCACCGGGCCGTCCCATCCGGTGAACATGCTCACGCTGTACCCGGCCGAGGTGATCTCCTCGAAGTGCTCCTCAAGGCGCGCCCACGGCAGGTTCTCGTAGACGTGCTGCCGCACCTCGAAGGCCGGGACGACGTCGAGGACGATCCTGGTGACGACTCCCAGCGCGCCGAGCCCGACGACCGCCCCCGCGAAGCGGTCGCCGTCCCGCTCCCGGCTGAGGAAGGTGGCCTCACCGTCGGCGGTGACCAGTTCAAGGCCGGAGACCGCGGTCGCCAGGTTGCCGTTGGCGTCGCCCGAGCCGTGCGTGGCCGTGGCGCAGGCACCGGCGACCGAGATGTGCGGCAGCGAGCCGAGATTGTGCAGCGCGTAGCCCGCACCGTGCAGATAGCGGCTCAGCTCGCCGTAGCGCACCCCGGCGCCGACCGTGACCGTGCCGCGTGCCGGGTCGAGCTCGGGCCCACCCGGCAAGTCCTCCAGCGAGACGAGGTCACCGCCGGGACGGTCGGCGATCTCGTTGAACGAGTGCCGGGTGCCGAGTGCCCGGACGGCGTCGCTGCCGGCGACCAGTTCCTGGAGCTGCTCCATGCTGCCGGGGCGGTGGAACCGCGCGGCGCCGTAGGTGATGTTGCCCGCCCAGTTCAGCAGCCGTCCGGTCAAGTCGTGCCCTCTCTACGCCTCGCGCCAGGCCGTGCACGGCGGATGCGCGCCGCACCCGGGTGACCATGCGAGGGCGCGACGACGGCATCACCGCCCCAAGGGTATTTCAGGCTCGTACGGCGGCGGAATGCCCCGCCGCAGTGCAGGCCGATGTTCCGGGGATCGGTGAGCACCTCCACCGGCGATCGGGCCGCCGTTTCACGACGGGCGGCGGCCCGATCCTCTCCGGGCGCCGGCGGGTGGGTGCTCTCCTCTCCCGGCCCCTTGAAGGTCAGGACCTAGAAGTCGAAGACCGGACCTGTCGCGGCGCGCATGTCGCACTCGTTGCTGAAGGTCCGCCGGTACTGGATGTACTGGCCGTCCCATGTGCCGGTCGCACTCGCCGTCGTGGGGTCGTACACTCGCGCGCACCCCATCCACGTCGGCCCGACCCGGGCCGGGTCGCCCTGCGCCGGGTAGAGCGCCGCGCACGCGTCCGCCGCGCGCGGGTGCGTCCCGAAGACCGGCGAGCAACTGAGCTGGACGCTACGGGTGCCCGACCTGTCCGCGACGGTCAGTGCGAGATCCCTGCCCAGTGGTACGCCCACCGTCACGGGCCACGACGGAATCGGGCGCGGCGGCCACGGAGTCGGCCACGGCGGAATCGGCCATCCGGTCGGCCTTGGCGGGAACGGGCGCGGCGGCCACGGAGTCGGCCACGGCGGAATCGGGGTCGGGCGAGGTGGGATCGGCTGGCCCCAGGTGCCGGGTGGCCACGGGAGCGGAGGCCGCGGCGGGAACGGAGGTCGTGGGGGTGGGATCATCGACCCGGGCCCCGGAGGCAGCGGCCCCGGCCCCGGTGGCATCGGCGGTCGCGGGGGCAGCATGATCGATCCGGGTCCTGGGGGCATCGGCCGCGGCGGCCACGGAGGTGGATCGGCGATCGGCCGGCCCGCGGCCGGATCGGGCCCCCGGCCCGGCGGTTGCGGCAGCGCGTCCGCGGCGGCCGTCGTGCCGCTGAGAAGGACGAGCCCGGCGGTGGCCAGGCCAAAGATACATCGCATGAATTCCCCCGATGAATACGAATTCCGTACATAGCCGAAAATGTCGCTTTCGGTGTGTTCGGGGGGAGCGAATTACGCCCTGAGCTGGAAAGATGCTATGTCGCTAACGATGGGGCACCTCGGAGCGACTCGCCGCGGAATGCCATGAATTCACCAGTTTGGAAAGGCCTCGGCCGAACCCGCTTCGTACCGCCGGTCGCCATTGCGGAAGCAGGATGCCAGGTGACGGCGCCCGCACCGGCGCACGTTCAGAGCGACCGGACGCCCGGCCGTCCCTCCAGCAGGAGGAGCAGCTCGCCGAGGAGTTCCGCCAGCTCCCGCTGCCGCTCCACGGCCAGGCCGGCCAGCAGCGACGCGTCGTAGTCGACCTGCTCGGGGAGCATCCGGTCGATGAGCGTACGGCCCTGCTCGGTGAGCGAGAGGTGGGACACCCGCCCGTCCCGGTCGTCGGGACGGCGGGCCACCAGTCCGCGCTCCTCCAGGAACCGTAGCCGCTTGGTGACGGCGGCGCCGGAGGCGAAGGTCTCCCTGGCGATCTGGCTGGGGGTGAGCTCCCGATCCAGCCGCCGCAGCGCGCCGAGGATGTCGAACTCGGACCGGGTCAGACCGTACTCGCGCAGCGGCGCGTCGGCGGCCTGCTGGATCAGCAGGGAACAGCGGTTGAGGCGGCCGATCACGGCCATCGGCGCGGTGTCCAGCCCCGGGTGGACGCGCTGCCACTGGCGCATCACCTGCGCGACGATGTCCTCCACGCCCCCGCTTCCCTCATCCGCTGATCGACTTTGAGGCGACTCTATCCCGGGCGGGTCCCCTCAGGCGCGCGAGCGTACGGTGGCCCTCCTGCTCGGCCTGGGCGATCTGTTCCGCCGGCAGCACCCGCTGCCACCACTCGCCGGCGGCGACCTCGGCGGCCTCCCGGAGTTCCACCAGGGCGGCGACGAGCAGGCCCCGGGCCCGGGAGATGTCGCCGGGGCCCGCGGAGCCGCTCTCCAGCAGGTGTCCTGCCGCGGCCTGGGTGACGGCCACCCGGTGCAGGGCGGCGTCGATCCGGCCGGCGGTACGGCGGTTGGTCACCAGCAGGCAGCCGAGCAGTCCCGCCACGACGCCCACGCAGGTGTCCAGCCAACGGTCGGCGACCAGCTGCCCGGCGGGCTGGTATCCGGAGAACTCGGTCAGCAGAAGGGCCATCGGGGTCACGCACACCGTGCCGAGCCAGTAGTTACGGGTGATCAACGCCTCGGTGCAGAACTGGAGGAGCAGCACCAGCGACACCAGCGCGAGCTGCCCGGTGCGGCTGATCGGCAGCAGCAGGGTGAAGGCGAGCAGTCCGAACACGCTGCCGAGGGCGCGCTGCAGCGCCCGCTGCCAGGACAGCACGGCATTGGCCTGGAAGACGGAGGCGGCCATCACGACCGCCCAATAGGGGTGACCGACCCCCAGCGCCATCGAGGTCAGCCCGGCCAGAGCGGAGCCGACGGCGACCCTGATCCCGATCGGGAACAGCGCGGAGGCCGGATGGAACGCCCGCAGCACACTCGGCTCGCGGCTCCGGACGGCCCGTTCCATCGCGATGCCGGTCAGCTCGGCGGCCTCGTTCCCGGTGAGGCTCGTGCGGGGCAGCGGCCGGTTCCGGCGCAGGTCGGTGGCCCAGCCCGTCAGCCGGGCGGCCTCGGTACCGAAACCCGTCGCGAGGGTCTCCTCGGCGTGTACCAGCAGGCGCTCCAGCGCGCCGCGGTTCGGGCTCGCGGGCACCGGCAGGAGAGTGCGCCAGGCGGCGTTCACCGCCGCGGCGGCGTCATGGCGGACCCGGGGTACCGGGGTGATCCACGCCGGGGTGTCGTCCTGGGGGCCGCGTCGCGAGGGGGCCGCCCGCGGGAGCCGCGCGACCGCCTCCAGCGCGCGGGCGACGGCGATCCGCTGGGGGCCCTCGGGCCGGACGAGCGCCGGGGCCATGCAGACCAGCCAGGCAAGGAGGGCGCCCAGTGCGGCGAGCGCCAGGTGGAAGGGCACCTCACTGAGCCGCTGGGGAATGAAGGCACAGGTCGCGGCCATGAAGGTGAAGATCAGGTTCCCGGGCGGGCCGATCCGGGTGGCGTCGCAGACCACCTTGTGCAGGGCGGCCAGCACCGCGGACACGATGATCAGGATCGCGGTGGACCGGGTGAGGCCGGACGTGACGAGCGCCACCCCCACCCCGCCGATCATGCCCAGCGCCACCCAGATCAGGCTGCGCGCCCGCGCCGCGTACGGCAGACCATGCGCGTACAGGGCGCACATCGCTCCGGCGGAGGTGTAGACCGCCAGATCCAGCCGGCCCATGGCGAGAAGGATCAGGTCGGGGATCGCCAGCGCGATGACCGCGCTGAGCGCGTGCTTGTGCCAGATGTCGCCGAACCGGCCGAGCCGGAACACTCCCCTCAGCGGCAGTCGCCGCGTCCGTCCGCCCGGCTGTTCCTTCATGATCCCCGTTCACATGATTAGCAAGTGTTTTACCTATAAATTATATGGCGCCAGGACGACCGGTTTCCCCACCGCCCCGGCCACCTGCCGAGACGACTCGACCGCGCGTCCGCGGGTTACGCGGGAGGCGCGGTCGAATAGGCGACAGATGACCTTGTGGATCGTTGTCGGACGCGTTGCCCCGGCGGGTCGTGCCGGGGACTAGCGGTTGGCGCGGTTGACCGCGGAGATGACGGCCTTGAGCGCGGCGGCGGTGGTGTTGGCGTCGATGCCGACACCCCACAGGGCCTGGCCGGCGATCTCGCACTCGATGTAGGAGGCGGCCTTGGCGTCGGTGCCGGCGCTCAGGGCGTGCTCGGCGTAGTCGAGGACGCGAACCTCGATGCCGACCCTGGCCAGGGCCTCACAGAAGGCGGAGATGGGACCGTTGCCGACACCCTCGACCTCCCGGATCTCCCCGTCGATCCGCAGGTCGGCGCTGATCGCGTCCTTCTCGTCGCCCTGGGAGGCGGTGCGGTGGGCCAGCAGGCCCAGCCGGCCCCACGGGCCGACCTCGTTCGGCAGGTACTCGTCGGTGAAGATCTCGAACATCTGGGCCGGGCTCACCTCGCCGCCGAGGGCGTCGGTGCGGCCCTGGACGACACGGGAGAACTCGATCTGCAGGCGGCGTGGCAGGTCCAGCTGGTGGTCGGCCTTCATGATGTAGGCGACCCCGCCCTTGCCCGACTGGCTGTTGACCCTGATGACCGCCTCGTACGTACGGCCGATGTCCTTGGGGTCGATCGGCAGGTAGGGTACCGCCCAGGTGAACTCCTCGACCGGGACGCCCGCGGCGGCCGCGTCGCGCTCCAGGTGCTCGAAGCCCTTCTTGATGGCGTCCTGGTGGGATCCGGAGAAGGCGGTGTAGACCAGCTCGCCGCCCCACGGGTGGCGCGGGTGGACGGGGAGCTGGGTGCAGTACTCGGTGATCCGGCGGATCTCATCGATGTCGGAGAAATCGACCTCCGGGTCGATGCCCTGCGAGAACAGGTTCATGCCCAGCGTGACCAGGCAGACGTTGCCGGTGCGCTCTCCGTTGCCGAACAGGCAGCCTTCGATCCGGTCCGCCCCGGCCAGGTAGCCCAGCTCGGCGGCGGCGACGGCGGTGCCCCGGTCGTTGTGGGGGTGCAGGGAGAGCACGATCGAGTCGCGATAGGCCAGGTTGCGGTGCATCCACTCGATCTGGTCGGCGTAGATGTTGGGCGTGGCCATCTCGACGGTGGCGGGCAGGTTGATGATGACCTTGCGGTCGGGGGTGGGCTGCCACACGTCGTTGACGGCGTCGCAGACCTCCACCGCGTACTCCAGTTCGGTGCCGGTGAAGGACTCCGGGGAGTACTGGAAGTAGATCTCCGTGCCGTCCATCTCGGCGGCCAGCTTCTTGCAGAGCTTGGCGCCCTCGACCGCGATCGCGGTGATGCCCTCGCGGTCCTGGCCGAAGACGACCCTGCGCTGGAGGGTGGAGGTGGAGTTGTACAGGTGGATGATCGCCTGCTTGGCCCCGCGCACCGATTCGAAGGTCCGCTCGATCAGCTCGGGTCTGGCCTGGGTCAGGACCTGGATCACCACGTCGTCAGGGATCAGATCCTCTTCGATGATCTGCCGTACGAAGTCGAAGTCGGTCTGGGAGGCGGCGGGGAAGCCCACCTCGATCTCCTTGTAGCCCAGCTTCACCAGCAGCTCGAACATCTTGAGCTTGCGGTGGGGGTCCATGGGGTCGATCAGCGCCTGGTTGCCGTCACGCAGGTCGACGGCACACCACCGGGGTGCCCGCTCGATGACCTTGTCCGGCCAGGTCCGGTCGGCCAGCCGGATCGGCGCGAAGGACTCGTAGCGCTTGAACGGCATGGGGCTGGGTTGCTGCTGCGGATACATGCAAAGGCTCCTCGACTGGGAAAACAATCGTGGCCGACACGCATGGCTCGCTCCGCGACGAGGGAGCCGGCCCTTACAGGCCCTCGTCGCGGCAGCTAAGAAGCAGCCCGCGCAGCATGCATAGCACGCTATCAGACGGGTCCGAATGCCCGAGCCCCGGTCTCACATGGCGGAACTCGAAGATCTCCGGGAGCCCGTCCGAGGATGGGCACGCGACGCGAAGCACGCCGGCGCCACCGGCTCGGCTTCCGACGGTACGGTCACCTGAGGAGAACTCTGACAGGGGGAACTGCCATGAGGGACGTCGACATCCTCGCCCACATCAACGAACTCATCGCCGAGGAGCGGGAGCTCCGGAAGAGACTGACTTCGCACTCGATCTCCTCGCATGAGGAGAACAACCGGATCCAGCAACTGGAGGAGGCTCTCGACCAGGCATGGGACCTGCTCAGGCAGCGCCGGGCACGCCGCGAGTTCGGTGAGGACCCCGACTCCGCCGCGCCCCGCCCGATCGACGAGGTCGAGGACTACCGTCAGTGACCGCCCGCCCCGAAGGCCCCTGCCGGAGTCGGAGTCGGAGTCGGGGACGGGGACGGTGAGACGGGAGCGGGTTCCGCGGCCGGGCGGCCCTCGCAGCGTGAATCGGCCGGGGTCCGCTGCGAGACCGGGGCGAGCCAGGAGATCACGCTCTGTTCGACGTACCAGCCGTGCAGGTTCGCCCATGTCCTGGGCACCTCGCCGGGGTCGGGGCAGAGCACCTTCGACCGCAGCCGCTCGTTGGAGATGAAGCTCACCGCACCGTCGCGGTGCAGGACCGTGGTCATCAGGTCGTCACTGGCGACCATGTAGCCCACGAGCACCTCGGAGGACTTCTCCCCGGTGATCTCCAGGGCGATCAGCGGGAGGATCGGCGCCCTCATCACGACCGCGCCGACCAGGAACGGGGTGAACACCGCCATCGCGATCGCGATGCCATGGGTCAGCACCCTGGCCGACGCCGCGGGCACCGGGCCGGTCAGCAGCGGCGCGCACACCGGGGGGAGCGTCAGCAGGATCGCGGTCGCCACGTCCCGCTCGGCGAACGCGGTGACGACGGCGGGCCACAGCAGCACGTACGACAGCACCGCGGCGATCAGCGGCAGCGCGTAGCAGAACGTGGTCCGCAACTCCTCGTGGGCCGGGAACCGCTCGCGCACGATCAGGCCCGCCAGCGCGAGCGACAGCATCATCAGCGTCGGCAGGAAGCGCAGTTGCCAGGTGCCCACGCCCACCACGACGGCCAGGCACGCGACCCAGCCGGGCAGCCGCCGGGCCGCGCGCACCAGCCATGAGGAGCGGCCCGTGCTGATCCAGCAGAGGGTGCCGAGGAGCCGGCCGCCGACGACGACGACGGGCAGCACCCACACCGTGGTCAGCAGGATCGCGCTCAGCATGCCCAGCGGGCTGATGGTCTGCACGAGCAGGAGCAGCGTCTGGGTGTCCTGCCGGCTGGCGTACCACAGCCGCATCACCAGCAGGACGATCGGGAACACCGGCAGCAGCGTGAGGAACCACTCCTGGTTCCTCGGCGCGTCCCTGACCCGCCTGTCGGTCTTCAAGGTGCGGAGGGACAATCCTGGACGGGGAGGGTCCGCTCCCACGGCCAGCGGCGCACCGGCGGGGGAAGCGCGCACGGCTGCTCCGCCTGGGCCACGTTCACCCCCGGGTTGGTCTTCAGCAGCGGCTCGATGTGGGTCTTGTACGCCTCCTCCCAGCGCTGGTTCTGCGGATCGGCGTAGGAACGGTAGAGCGCGAGGTCGACCAGGGTGCGCAGCGCGGCGTTGGGCCCCGCGTTGACAGCCCACATCTCCGTCTTCTCCAGCGCGATGTCGTGGTGGCGCAGGTTCCTGTCCTGCGCGACGAACCCGGCCAGGAGTGCCGCGTCGGTGGTCACCGCGTCGATGTCGCCCCTCTGGAGACGCTCCACGCACTTGCTGATCAGGCCCTCGGCGATGGGGTTGCCCCTTATCGCCTTGCTCAGCTCGACCAGGGAGGTCGAGGTCCCGAGCGAGCAGACCTTCTTGCCCTCGAGCTGCCCCAGGGAGGCGACGTGCTCGTCCTCATAGTCGGATCTGGTCACCACCGACTGCTCGGTGAAGAGGTAGGGCGTGGAGAAGCCGACGGAGGGGTCCGCCTTGCGGTCGGGCGTCACGCTGAAGGTCGCCACCACGAGGTCGACCCTGACGAATTCCCCGTTCTCGTTCCGGGCCTGCATGCGCGCCCTGTCCTCGGTCTCGATGGACATGAACTCGACCTGGTCGCGCCGGAAGCCCAGATCCGCCGCGATCATGTAGGCGATGTCGATGTCGAAGCCCTCGAAGCCGCTCCCGTCCTTCGACCTCAGGGCGATGCCCGGGGTGTCGTCCTTCACGCCGATCCGGAGCCTGTCCTTGCTGAGGAGTCCCGCCTTCTCCCGCAGCTCGGCCTCGGTGGGCGGCCCGTTCACCCACGCGATGGACACCCCGACCACGACCGCTGCGACGACCAGCGCGATCCAGGCCGTCAGCCGGAACCGGCGGAACCCGCGCCTGGCGGGCGTCCCCGGCGGATCGATCCGCGCCCCGGGGTACGCGTCCTCGAAGGGCCGCACATTCTCGGGCCGCGGGTCGCGGCCGTACCTGTCGTCGTCCCACCGGTCACGCTCGTACCGCTCGTCGAACCGGCGCTCATGACCGTATCTGTCGTCGTCCCACCGGCCGCGCTCGTACCGGCCGTCGAAGCGCCGCTCACGGTCATGTCGATCGTCGGACCATCGGTCACGATCGTCACCGGGCGATCCGCCGGTCTCGGCGCCCGATCGCCCCTCGCGCTCGTCGTCGGCCGGCCTGCCGGCCTCGCGGCCGGGCTGCCGGTCGGAGCGACCGTGATTCCCGGGAGGGTCCGGTGTCCCCTCCGCTCGCGTTCCCCCGTCCGCAGGTTCCTCCGCCATGACACCCCCGGACTCCCTTTTTGCTGGGTAGGTTATGTCGCCGTCGCCCGCAGCGGGAGGTTCTTCATCAAGAAGAGATCAAATACGACTTTCTTGATATGAAATAGTGCGGTTCACACGGCGAGAAGGCGGTGAATTTCCTCCCCGTGTAATTCCTCCACCGCCCCCGAATGAGCGACGTGCCCGGCGTCGAGGATGAGAAAACGGTCGGCGAGGCGGAGCGCCAGGTCCAGATACTGTTCGACCAGCAGGAGCGACAGGCCGGAGGCGTGCAGCCGCTCGATCGCCTCCTCGATCTCGATGATGATCGAGGGCTGGATGCCCTCGGTGGGCTCGTCCAGGATGAGCAGCCTGGGCCGGGTGACGAGCGCGCGGGCGATCGCGAGCTGCTGCTGCTGTCCGCCGGACAGGAATCCGGCACGCCGCTTGAGCAGCGGCTTCAGACGGGGAAAGGTCTCCAGCGCCTCCTCCAGCGCCTCCTGCGGGCCGCCAGAGGCCTCCAGTGTGACCTGAAGGTTGCCGAGCACGCTGAGCTGAGGGAAGGTCTCGTGCCCCTGGGGGACGTACGCCATGCCGAGCCGTACCCGCTCGTGCGGCGGCAGGCGCGTCACGTCCCGGCCCTCGAAGGTGACCGAACCCGCGGTGGCGGGCAGCACGCCCATCACGGTGTTGAGCAGGGTGGTCTTGCCCACCCCGTTGCGGCCCATCACGCACACCAGTTGCCCTGGCTCCACCCGCAGGGAGACCCCGAACAGCACCCGGGCCCTGCCGTAACCGGCGTCAAGATCCTGTACTGACAGCATCTCCGCGCTTCCTTCCGAGATAGACCTCCTGCACGCGCGGGTCGTCGCGGACCTGGTCCACCGAACCCTCGATCAGCACCTTGCCCTCGTGCAGGACGGTGACCTGCGAGGCGTACCTGCGCAGGAACTCCATGTCATGTTCGATCACGATCACCGTGTGGTCGTTGGCCACGGACGTCAGCAGCTCGCCGGTCCGTTCCCGCTCGTCCTTCGACATCCCGGCCACCGGCTCGTCCAGCAGGAGCAGCTTGGGGCTCTGGGTGAGCAGCATGCCGATCTCCAGCCACTGCCGCTGCCCGTGGGAGAGCACCCCCGCGGGCCGGTCCGCCAGCTCCCGCAGCCCCGTGGTCTCCAGCGCGTCGGCGACGGCCGTGGAGATCCCGCGCCTGCGCCGGGCCAGCGACCAGAGCGGGCGGCGGAAGGAGGCCGCCAGGTCGAGGTTCTCCAGGACCGTGAGCTCCTCGAAGACCACCGAGGTCTGGAAGGTGCGCCCGACGCCGAGCCTGACGATGCTGTGCTCGCGCAGGCCGGCCAGGCTGCGGCCGTCGAAGACGACCTCGCCGGCGGTGGGGCGGGTGAGGCCGGTGATGACGTCGATGAGCGTGGTCTTCCCCGCGCCGTTGGGGCCGATCAGGAAGCGCAGTTCCCCCGCCTCGACGGTCAGGTCGATGCCGTCGATGGCGCGGAAGCCGTCGAAGACCACCGACAGCCCGCGTACCTCGATGATCGGGCTCATCCGACCTCCTCCATGACTCTCCTGCCGGGGGCGTCGTCCGTGGGCGGGGGTTCCGGGGCCGTGGGGCGCTTCGGCCACCGGGCCAGGGCGTCGCGGGCCGACGCCGCCAGGCCGAGGATCCCTCTGGGGGCCAGGGTCATCACCAGGATGAACAGCGCGCCCTGCAGGTAGAGCCAGCCGTCCGCGAACTGCTCGCTGAAGGAGGTCTTGGCGTACCCCATGACGACCGCGCCGAGGATGGCCCCGGCGAGGGCGAACCTGCCGCCCACCGCGACCGCGACGACGAGTTCGAGCGAGGGGACCACCCCCAGCAGCGCGGGCGAGATGATGCCGACCACCGGCACGAACAGGGCACCCGCCAGCCCGGCCATGCCCGCGGAGATCGCGAAGACGACGGTCTTCACCCTGGCCGGGTCGTAGCCGAGGAACCTGACGCGGTCCTCGCCGTCCCTGATCGCGACGAGCAGCCGCCCGAAACGGCTGCCCACCAGCTGGCGGGCACCGAGGTAGAGCAGCCCGGTGACGATCGCGACCACGAAGTAGAGCCCGCGCTGGGTGGAGTCCGCCGCCAGGTCCTGGCCGAACAGGTCGAAGAAGTTGGTCAGACCGTTGGTGCCGCCGGTCAGGCCCTGCTGGCCGACGAGCAGGATGACGAACGCGGCGGCGAGCGCCTGGGTGAGGATCGCGAAGTACGCGCCGCGCACCCGCTGGCGGAACACCAGCAGGCCCAGCACGGTGGCGATCAGCATCGGCCCGAGTACGACCATGGCCAGCGCGAACACCGGGTTGGCGAACGGTTTCCAGAGCGCGGGCAGCTGCTCGACCCCGCTCCAGACCATGAAGTCGGGCAGGTCTCCCTGGGCGTCCACCAGCTTCAGGTGCATGCCCATCGCGTAGCCGCCGAGCCCGAAGAACACGCCCTGGCCCAGGACGAGCATGCCGCCCTGCCCCCAGGCCAGTCCGATGCCCAGGGCGATGATCGCGAAGCAGAGGTACTTGGCCAGCAGGCCGAGGCGGAAGGGTTCCAGCAGCAGCGGTGCGACGACCAGGGCGAGCACGGCCACCGCCGCGAAGAGCCCCGGCCCTCTGAGGCGGGTGAGATTCATGTGAGCGCCCTCGAGCGGAGTACGAACAGGCCCTGCGGGCGGAACTGGAGGAAGGCGATGATCGCGGCGAACACGATGACCTTCGCCAGGCTGGCGTCGCTCCAGAACTCGGCGTAGGAGTTGAGCAGGCCGAGGCCGGCGGCGGCGATGACGGCGCCGCGCAACTGGCCGAGCCCTCCGGCGACGACCACCAGGAAGGCGTCGACGATGTAGTAGGTGCCCAGCGCCGGGCCGACGGGGCCGATGAGGGTGAGCGCCACCCCGGCGACCCCGGCCAGCCCCGAGCCGATGAAGAAGGTCCGCTGGTCCACCCGGGCGGTGTTGATGCCGCTGACCGCGGCCAGCTGCCGGTTCTGCATCACGGCCTGCATCCGGCGGCCGGCGCCGGTGCGGTTCATGTAGGCCCAGATGCCGATGACCGTGGCGACCGCCAGGCCGAAGATGAACAGCCGGTTGTACGGCAGGGACGCGATGCCGCCCTGCAGCCAGGTGGGTGCCTGGACCTGCACGTTGGGCGCCCCGAACAGGTCGCGGGCGAGTTGCTGGAGCACGAGGCTGACGCCCCAGGTGAGCAGCAGGGTGTCGAGCGGGCGGCCGTAGAAGTGCCGGATCGCGGTCCGTTCCAGGATGAGCCCCATCAGCCCGGCGACCAGGAAGGCGACGGGCAGGGCCACGATCACCGCCATCCGGCCGGTGAGGTCCTGGAGCAGGTAGGCGGTGTACGCCCCGGCCATGATGAACTCGCCGTGGGCCATGTTGATCACGCCCATCTGACCGAACGTGAACGTCAGCCCGAGGGCGATGAGGAGCAGCACGGCGCCGATGGACAGGCCGATCGGGAGCTGGTTGAGAAAGGCCTCCACCGAAGGTCCCCTTCCTACGAGTGTGTGGCTCCGGAACCGGGCCGCGCTGCGGTTGTGGGCGCGCCACGGTACTTTCCGTGATCTGGTCACGGCCCGGTCCGGAGCCGGTCTTGAGGGGGGTCAGCCGGTGGCCAGGCCACTCGCCCAGGGGTAGCCCTTGAGGTAGGGGTCGGGCTTGATCGGCTGGCCGGAGTTCCAGACCTCCTTGATGAGACCGTCGGGCTGGATCACCCCGATCCTGGCCGTCTTGTACATGTGCTGGTTCTCACCGTCGATGGTGACGAGGCCCTCGGGACGGTCCAGCGCGATGCCGCCCGCCGCCTTCCTGACCGCCTCGACCTCGACGCTGCCGGCCTTCTTGACGGCCTCGGCCCAGAGGTAGACGGCGTTGTATCCGGCCTCCATCGGGTCGGAGGTCACCTTGTCCGCGCCGTACTTGGCCTTGAACGCGGCGACGAACTTCTCGTTGGCCGCGTTCTCGGTGGTCTGGTAGTAGTTCCAGGCGACGGGGTGGCCGGCGATGTTGTCGACGCCGATGCCCTTGACCTCCTCCTCGGCGACGCTCACCGACAGCACGGGCATCTTCTCCGCGGTGACCCCGGCGCTGTTGAGCTGCTTGAAGAAGGCGACGTTGCTGTCGCCGTTGAGGGTGTTGAAGACGGCGTCCGGCTTGGCCTGGAGGACCTTGTTGGTCAGCGTGCTGTACTCGGTGTGGCCGAGCGGGGTGTACTCCTCACCGAGGATCTCCATGTCGTTCGCCGCCGCGTACGCCTTGATGATCTTGTTGGCGGTCCGGGGGAAGACGTAGTCGCTGCCGACCAGGAAGATCTTCTTCTTGCCCTGTTCCTTGAGGTAGTCGAGGCCGGGGATGATCTGCTGGTTGGTGGTGGCGCCGGTGTAGAAGATGTACGGCGAGCTCTCCAGCCCCTCGTACTGCACCGGATACCACAGCAGGGCCTTGCTCCGCTCGAAGACCGGCAGCATCGCCTTGCGGCTGGCGGAGGTCCACCCGCCGAAGGTGGTGGCGACCTTGTCCTGGCGGATGAGCTTGGTGGCCTTCTCCGCGAAGGTGGGCCAGTCGGACGCGCCGTCCTCCACCACGGGGACCAGCTTCTTGCCGAGCACTCCCCCGGCGGCGTTGATCTCCTCGATGGCGAGCAGTTCGGCGTCCCTGACGGTCACCTCGCTGATGGCCATGGTGCCGCTCAGCGAGTGCAGGATGCCGACCTTGATGTCTCCGTCACCGCCACTCGCGGCGGCCGCGTCCTTGTTCGCAGGGGCTTCACCGCCGCAGGCGGTCAGCGTCGCGGCCAGCGCCGCGACGGCCACCACGGAGCACCATGCTGTCTTCCTCAATGACTTTCCTCCTTGCCGGTACGGCCCCCGCACCGATCTATCTGCCGCCAAGGTGACTGAGTGAGGTTTCCCGCCTAGTTCGCGGTTGTTAATTGCGTCTTACCGGCATATCACCGCCGTGACAGAGCGCAGCGATACAGGCAGGCTGCACACACTTGTACAGACAAATCGCGAACCGACGTGATACTGAGCAGCGGTAATGAGTTTCCGGTGCGCGCAATCTGAATGACAGTCGTCATACACCATGCCGTTACCGGGGCGCTTCAGGCTTATCTCGCCTCAAGAACCCCATAAGGAGCCTGAATGCGCCGGTTATTCATGGTGGCGGCAGCCGTAGTGACACTCGGTCTGACAAGCGGCCTGGTGAACGTCCCTGCCTTCGCCGCCACGGACGGCACGCTGAACGTCATCTCGACTTCGGTGAAGGCCGGTGAACCGATCAGCCTGACCTACTCCACCCCCCGCCCCGACCCGAAGAACTGGATCGGCCTGTATACGGACCCCGGCAGCGGCCCGGTCGCCGAGAAATACGTCGGCCCCTCCCTGAAGTGGGTCTACATCCCCGAGGGCTCCGGCACCGCCACGCTGCCCACCGACGGTCTCGAACCGGGTGACTACGTCGCCTACTCCCTGGCCAAGGACGGCTATGCCTGGCTCGCCCAGCCCGTCAAGTTGAAGATCGCGAGCGCCGAACCACTGCACTTCGTCGGCGACCGCGTCCCGCTGCGCAACGCCCGCGCGCTGAAGCCGTACACCGCGACCGTCGGCGGCCTCACCCGGGGTGACGCCGAGGGCCTGACGTTCCGCAAAATCTCCGGGCCCCGCTGGGTCACCGTCGGCTCGGACGGCAAGATCTCGGGCACCCCGCGCCCGCCGGACGCGCGCCGGCCCGCGGCCGTGGGGATCGAGGCGCGCAACGGCGCCGGCGAGACCGCCTCGGTGACCGCGGAGATCGAGGTCAGGGTTCCGGGCGCCAAGCTCGTGCCCGACCTCAAGGCGATGAGCTGGAACCTCTGGCACGGCGGCAGCCAGGTGAAGGGCGCCCGCGAGAAGCAGCTGAAGTTCCTGCTCGACCACGACGTGGACGTGGTCGGTATGCAGGAGACCTCCGGCACCTCCGCGAAGGAACTGGCCGAGGCGCTGGGCTGGGAACACTTCCAGGCCGGGAACGACCTGGGCATCGTCAGCCGCTACCCGATCACCTCGCGCGGCCCGCTCCCGGCCGCGTCGGGACTGGCCGGGATCACCGCCAGGATCCGGGTCGACGACCAGCACAGGCAGGACGTCGTCATCTGGAACGTCCACCTCGGCTACACGCCCTACGGTCCCTACGACGCCTGCTTCGGGAAGATGAGCCACGAGCGGCTCCTGGCCAACGAGGTCTCCTCGGGGCGCACCCCGCAGATCACCGCGGTCCTCGCGGCCATGCAGTCCGACCTGCGGGACGCGAGGCGGACCCCCGTCCTGCTGACCGGTGACTTCAACGCTCCCTCGCACCTGGACTGGACGCCCGCGACCAGGCGCTGCGGCTATGACTCCGTGGCCTGGCCCGCCTCGGTCCTGCCGGAGAAGGCGGGCCTGAAGGACTCCTTCCGGGTCGCCCACCCCGACCCGGTCGCCGCCCCCGGCATCACCTGGTCACCGATCTACCCGACCTTCACCGGCGGCTACGGCCACGACGCCCACAAGGGCGAGCCGGAGCCGCAGGACCGGATCGACTTCGTACACTACGCGGGCGATCTCCGGGTGCTGGACTCCAGCGCCCTGGTCGAGGGCACCCCCGCCCCCATCCCCGGCCACTCAGGCAACGCCTGGACCTCCGACCACGCCGCGGTTCTGACCACCTTCAGGATGCGTTGACCGGACGCACCGAACCTCCCCGCGGAGGAAGGGCGGCTCCATGCCGCCCTTCCTCCGTTCGTACAGCCCGCGCCACCTGGAAACCGACACGACATCGACGTGCAACGTCACCGAAACCACCGGTTCCTATGGTCCGGGAATGCGGCTCACACCACACGAGCAGGAACGCCTGCTCATCCACGTCGCCGCCGGTCTCGCCCGCGACCGCAGGTCACGTGGCCTCCGGCTCAACCACCCCGAGGCCACCGCGATCATCGCGTCCTTCCTCATGGAGGGGGCCAGGGACGGGCGGACCGTCGCCGAACTGATGGAGGCGGGGCGCAAGGTGCTCTCCCGCGACGACGTCATGGAGGGGGTGCCCGAGATGCTGTCGTCCGTGCAGATCGAGGCCACCTTCCCCGACGGCACCAAGCTCGTCACCGTCCACCAGCCGATCCCGTGACCCCAAGGAGCGGTGAGCGCCGATGACACCCGGCGAGATCCTGTACGGCGACACGCCCATCCCGCTCAACCCGGGCCGCGAGCGCGTCACCGTCCGCGTCGTGAACATCGCGGACCGGCCGATCCAGGTCGGCTCGCACTACCACTTCTCCGCGTGCAACCCCGGCCTGGAGTTCGACCGCCAGGCGGCCTGGGGCACCCGGCTCGACGTCCCCGCGGGTACGGCGGTGCGGTTCGAACCCGGTGTGGAGCGCGACGTGACCCTCGTGCCGATCGGCGGGCTGCGGATCGTCCCCGGTCTCCGTCCCGAATGGGCCGGACCTCTCGATGGGAGTCCCGGTGTTCATTGAACGATCCCGCTACGCCGCGCTCTACGGCCCCACCGTCGGTGATCGGATCAGGCTGGCGGACACCGACCTGCTCATCGAGGTCACCGAGGACCTGTCGACGGGCCCCGCCGGAGCGGGCGACGAGGCGGTCTTCGGCGGCGGCAAGGTCATCAGGGAGTCGATGGGCCAGGCCAGGACCACCAGGGCCGAGGGCGCGCCCGACCTGGTGATCACCGGCGCGGTGATCCTCGACCACTGGGGCGTGGTCAAGGCGGACATCGGAGTCAGGGGCGGCCGCATCGTGGCGATCGGCAAGGCCGGAAACCCCGACACCATGGACGGTGTCCATCCGGACCTGGTGATCGGCCCCTCGACCGAGATCCTCGCGGGCAACGGGAAGATCCTGACCGCCGGGGCGATCGACTCCCACGTCCACCTGATCTGCCCGCAGATCCTCGACGAGGCCCTCGCCGCGGGAGTGACGACCATCGTGGGCGGCGGCACCGGGCCCGCCGAGGGCACCAAGGCCACCACCGTCACCGGCACCTGGTACCTCGCCCGGATGCTGGAGTCTCTCGACTCCTACCCGATCAACGTCGCGCTGCTCGGCAAGGGCAACACGGTCAGCCGCGAGGGGCTGCTGGAACAGCTCCGCGCCGGGGCCTCCGGTTTCAAGCTGCACGAGGACTGGGGCACCACCCCGGCCGCCATCGACGCCTGCCTGTCGGTGGCCGATGCCACCGGCACCCAGGTCACGATCCACACCGACACCCTCAACGAGGCCGGGTTCGTGGAATCGACGCTGGCGGCGATCGGCGACCGGATGATCCACGCCTACCACACCGAGGGAGCCGGCGGCGGGCACGCGCCCGACATCATCCGGGTCGCCTCCTACGGCAACATCCTGCCGTCCTCGACCAACCCGACCCGCCCGCACACCGTCAACACGCTCGACGAGCACCTCGACATGCTGATGGTCTGCCACCACCTCAACCCGTCCATCCCCGAGGATCTGGCGTTCGCCGAGTCCCGGATCCGGCCGTCCACGATGGCGGCCGAGGACATCCTGCACGACATGGGCGCGATCTCGATGATCGGCTCGGACTCGCAGGCGATGGGCCGGGTGGGCGAGACGATCATCCGGACCTGGCAGACCGCGCACGTGATGAAGCGCCGTCGGGGGGCTCTGCCGGGTGACGGCCCCGCCGACAACCTCAGGGCCCGGCGCTACGTCGCCAAGTACACGATCTGCCCGGCCGTGGCCCACGGCCTGGACGGCGAGGTCGGCTCGGTGGAGACCGGCAAGCTGGCCGACCTGGTCCTGTGGGACCCGGCCTTCTTCGGTATCAAACCGAACCTGGTGGTCAAGGGCGGTGTGATCGCCTACGCCCAGATGGGCGACGCGAACGCCTCCATCCCGACCCCGCAGCCGGTCATGCCGCGCCCGATGTTCGGTGCCGCCCCGGTCACCGCCGCCGCCACGTCCGTCCACTTCGTCGCCCCGCTGGCGATCGAGGATGGCCTCGCCGACCGGCTGGCCGTACGCAGGCGCCTGCTGCCGGTGGCCGACGTCCGCCGCAGGGGCAAGGAGAGCATGCCGCTGAACGACGCCATGCCCAGGATCGACGTCGACCCCGACACCTTCGCGGTCAGCATCGACGGCGACCTGATCGAACCCGCCCCCGCCGAGACCCTGCCCATGACCCAGCGCTACTTCCTGTTCTGATCTCCTGCCCGGCCGAAGGGAGCCCCGGATGAACGCCGCGCTGCTGCTGCTGGCCGATTCCCGGCTGCCCGCCGGGGGGCACGGTCACTCCGGTGGCGTCGAGGAGGCGGTCAGGATCGGCGCGATCCACGACCTCGCCGGCCTCGCCGCCTTCCTGCGGGGCCGGCTGGCCACCGCGGGCCTGGTGACGGCCGCCCTCGCCGCCGCGGCTTGCGATCTCGGCGCGTCTCCCCCCGCGGCGACCGGCCGCCCGGAGTGGACGCGGCTGGACGCGGAGGCAGACGCCAGGATCTCCTCGCCCGCCCAGCGGGAGGCGAGCCGCACCCAGGGCAGGCTGCTGCTGCGGACCTCGCGGAGGATCTGGCCCTCCCCGGTGCTCGACACGCTGGCCGGGGCCCTGCCCCAGGGCGCCCACCACCCCCTCGCGCTCGGCGCGGTTGCGGCCGTGGCGGGATGCTCCCCCGCCGAGGCCGCCCTCGCGGCGGCCTACACCTCCGTCACCGGACCCGCCACGGCGGCGGTACGGCTGCTCGGCCTCGACCCCGTCGCCGTTCACCGACTGCTCGCCGATCTCGCCCCGGCCTTGGAAAGGGTCGCGGCCACCGTCCCCACCGGCTGGGAGGCGCTGCCCGCGCATGCCTCCCCCGCGCTCGACCTGCTCGCCGAACACCACATTCGTGCGGATCTACGACTTTTCGTCTCCTGACGATCATCTGGAAGGACGGTGACCCATATGGGCGCCAACCACGACGACCACCACCACGCGGCCGACCCGCACGGCCGGGCGTTACGCCTGGGCATCGGAGGCCCCGTCGGCAGCGGCAAGACCGCGCTGACCGCGGCGCTGTGCCGGACACTCGGCCCGTTCATGCACCTGGGCGTGGTCACCAACGACATCTACACCACCGAGGACGCCGACTTCCTGCGCAGGGCGGGCGTGCTCGACCCGGAGCGGATCGTCGCCGTGCAGACCGGGTGCTGCCCGCACACCGCCATCCGGGACGACATCGCGGCCAACCTCGACGCGGTGGAGACCCTGGAGGAGCGGTTCGGCCCGCTCGACCTGGTGATCGTGGAGAGCGGCGGGGACAACCTCACCGCCACCTTCAGCAGGGGCCTGGCCGATCGGCAGATCTTCGTGCTGGACGTGTCCGGCGGCGACAAGGTCCCGCGCAAGGGCGGCCCCGGCGTGACGACGGCCGACCTGCTCGTGATCAACAAGACCGATCTGGCCCCGATGGTCGGCGCGGACCTCACGGTCATGTCACGCGACGCGGCGGCCGTACGGGACGGCAAACCCGTGCTTTTCACCTCAATCAGGGAGGATCCACGAGCGTACGCGGTCTCCGAATGGGTCACCGGCCTCGTCGAGTCCTGGGCCCACGAGCACTCCCACGCCTGACCCATGCCCCTCACCGATCCGGTCCCCGCACCCGTCCTGCCCGCTCCGGCGCCGGCGGGGTCCGTACCACGGCCGGAGCGGGCAGGACGGCGGGCGATGAGAGCGCGGGCGGCGATCGCCACCCGGCGGGACGCGGCCGGCCGGACCGTCCTCGCCACGATGCGTTCCGGCCCACCGCTCACGCTGCGGGCGACCGCGCCCGGCCGGGTGCACCTGGTGTCCACCGCGGCGGGTCCGCTGGGCGGTGACGATCTGGCCCTCGACATCGAGGTGGCGCCGGGAACCGAACTGGAGGTGCGGTCGGTCGCGAGCACTCTGGTGCTGCCCGGCCCCGCGGGGGCCGAGTCACTGATGACGATCACGGCCCGGGTCGGCGCGGGCGCCTCGCTCAGGTTCGCGCCAGAACCGACGGTGCTCGCGGCGGGCTGCCTGCACCGCATGGTCGTCCGGCTCGACCTGGCCGAGGACGCGCGGGTGCGCTGGCGCGAGGAGATCGTCTTCGGCCGGTACGGCGAGCGCCCCGGACGCTGCCACTCACGCTTCGACGCCGTTCTCGGAGGGGTCCCGCTGCTCCGGCAGGAGTTCGTGGTGGGCGACCCGGAGATCGACGGCAGTCCCGCCGTCTACGGCGACGCCCGCTGCGTGGGCAGCATCCTGATCACCGGCCGGGCGCCGGAGACGGTGGTCGCCGAAGTGATCAACGCCGACCCGGCCAGCCACATCACATCCGAGACTCCGCCGTTCCTGCTGTTGCACGGCGACGACGACCGCATCGTGGCTC
>NZ_JBEXUE010000120.1:0-23649 GCF_040614275.1 Streptosporangium sp. NPDC006013 | reverse complement strand
GGTCCGCCAGGGCCGTGGTGTCTACGGCACGACCACCGCGGGCGGTGTCTTCCCCCGCACACCCCGGCCGCCCCTGGGTCGTCGGCGGCGGCTGGTCGATGGACCACTTCCCCGGCGGCACGCCGCGCAGGGAGGACCTGGACCGCGTCGTGCCCGACCGGCCGGTGTTCCTGCTCAACCGCGACGGGCACGGCGCGTGGGTCAACAGCAGGGCACTGGAGCTGGCCGGTGTCGACCGGCACACCTCCGACCCGCCGGACGGCCGGATCGAGCGCGACCCCGACGGCACCCCGACCGGGACGCTGCACGAGAACGCGGCCGAACTGGTCTCCCGGCTGCTGCCCGCCGTCTCGCCTGAGGAGTACGCGCAGGCGCTCATGGAAGGCCAGCGCCACCTGCACTCCCTCGGCGTCACCGGCTGGCAGGACGCCCTGGTCGGCGACTACCTGAGCTACCCCGACACGCTGGAGACCTATCGCGCGGCCGCGGCCGACGGGCGGCTGACGGCCCGGGTGGTGGGTGCGCTGTGGTGGGACAGGGACGCGGGCGTGGCACAGCTCGACGACCTGGTCAGGCGCCGGGCCACGAGCACGGTCGGCCGGTTCGCCGCCACCTCGGCGAAGATCATGCAGGACGGCGTGTGCGAGAACTTCACCGCCGCGTTGCTGGAGCCGTACCGGTCGCCGGGCGGGGGAGGGGAGAGGCGGGGGCACAGCTACCTTGACCCGGGGGCGCTGGGCGAGGCGGTACGCCTGCTGGACGCCGAGGGCTTCCAGATCCACTTCCACACGATCGGCGACCGCGCGGTGCGCGAGGCCCTCGACGCGATCGAGGGCGCACGGGGCAGGACCGCCGACCCGGAGCCGTCGCGTGGGCGTGGTCATCGGGGAGACAACCGTCACCACCTGGCCCATCTGCAACTGGTCCACCCCGATGACGTGCCACGTCTGCGGCGGCTGCGGGTCGCGGCCAACATGCAGGCGCTCTGGGCGGTTCGCGACGAGCAGATGACCGAACTGACAATCCCGTTCCTGGGCGAGGAGCGGTCACGGCGGCAGTACGCCTTCGGCGCGCTGCGGGAGGCGGGGGTCACGATGGTGGCGGGCAGCGACTGGCCCGTCTCCAGCGCCAACCCCCTGTGGGGGATACACGGCGCGGTCAACCGGCTCATCCCCGGCGACCGCGAGGGCGAGCCCTTCCTGCCCGAGCAGCGGCTGGCGCTGGCCGACGCGCTGAGCGCCTACACCGCGGGGGGAGCGTGGATCAACCACCTCGACCACCTCACCGGCACGATCGCCGTCGGAAAGTACGCGGACCTGGCCGTGCTGGACCGCGACCCGTTCGAGGAACCGGCCCACGAGGTCGCGGACACGCGGGTGGACCTCACCTTCGTCGAGGGCGTCCTGGTTCACGAGCGGACCTCCCGATGACCACGACCGGGGCCGGGCGGGCGACCCCGAGCGCCCTCCCGGTGACGACCTCGCCGAAGACCACCGGATCAACCTCAAGAGAGGATCCCTGATGGAAACCCTCAGGATCGGCCCGGCCCCTCTCCACCCGGGAGCCGAACAGTTCATGGTGCCCATGCGCGACGGCACCCGGCTGGCCACCGACGTCTACCTGCCGCCCGCACCCGGCAGGCACCCGGTCGTCGTCTCGCGCATGCCGTACGACAAGGCGAGCGCGTGGATGGCCGTCGACAGGATCGCGCCGCGCTACCTGGAGCGCGGCTACGTCTTCGTCGCCCAGGACGTACGCGGCAAGTTCCGCTCGGAAGGCGAGACCATGCCGTTCGTCCACGAGGTCGAGGACACCTACGACACGCTCGACTGGGTGGTGGGGCAGCCCTGGTCGGACGGGGCGGTCGCGATGACCGGCGACTCCTACCACGGCTACACGCAGTGGGCGGGAGTCGCCGGCGGCCACCCGGCGCTGCGGGCCGTCGCGCCCCGGGTGACCGGTACCGGCATCTCGGACATGCTCCTCGCCGGCCGGGTGAGCTGCCTGTATCAGGCCGCCTACTTCGCGCACATGTGGGTGGACAGGGACGTCCACTACTACGAGACAGACTGGTCGGTCCGGCCGCTGAGGGAGGTCTTCGAACCCGCCTTCTCCGCGATCGGAGCCCGCTCCGCAGCCGTGGACGCGATGCTGGCCGGTTGGCCGCCCGTCAACCCGTTCGCCTCCCGGCACCCGTTCACCGCACGCCCCGTCCCGGTGCTGCACCGGGTCGGCTGGTTCGACAACCTCATCGACCTGTCCATGCGCGACCACTCGGCGCAACTCGCCGTACCGGCCTGGCGGGACCTCGCCTACCTCGACGCCGACGCCTGTGACCACCACACCTACCATCTCGCCCAGGCCCCCGTCGCCCCCGCGGACGACCACGCGCTCGACGTCGCCCTGCTGGACCGGATCCTGCCCCGCTACCTCGGCCGGACGCTGGACTTCTTCGACGTGTTCGTACGAGGGCTGCGGCCGGTCACCTCGCTGTCGCGGGCGACGTGGTTCCAGGGGCACGACGGCGAGCGCACGGCGGGCGAGTGGCCGCCGCGGGACGCGGTGGAACTGCTCCTGCACCCGTCGGGGAACGCGCTGGCCACCACGCCGGAGACGGGTGCGCGCGTCGTCAGGTGGACGCACGATCCGGCCGATCCGGTCCCGTCGATCGTGAAGGATCCGTGGGTCTTCCTGCACGAGTACCCGGACGAGAGCCCGCTGCACGACCGGCCCGACGCGGTGGTCTTCACCGGCGAGCCCGCCGGGCGCCCGCTGGACCTGACCGGGCCGGTCAACGCCCTGGTCGCGGTCGAGACCGACGCGCCGAGCATGCACCTGTTCGTCAAGCTCCACGACGTGGCCCCCGACGGCTCCGCCCACATGATCTCCCGCGGGCAGGCGCTGATCACCGGACCGGCGGGCGTCCAGGTCGATCTCGGCCACACCGGCTACCGGCTGCGGTCAGGCCACCGGCTGCGGCTCGTGCTCTCCTGCAGCGACTACCCGCTGTTCGCCCCGCACCCCGGCACCGCCGAGGACCCGTGGTCGGCGACCGCCACGCGCCCCTCCGTTCAGACCCTGCGCCCGGCGGCCACCTTCCTCTCCCTCACCGTCACCCCGTGAGCCGCTGACCGACATCCTGTGCCCGTGGTCAGGCGGCGGTGACGACGCCGGAGGCGCCGTCGACGGTGATCTCCTGGCCGGTGACGATGTGCTCGGTCGCCCCGCTCACACCCACCACGGCCGGGATGCCGTACTCGCGGGCCACCACGGCGCCGTGGGAGTTGGCACCGCCCATCTCCATCACCAGGCCGCCCGCCGTCAGGAACAGCGGGGTCCAGCCGGGGTCGGTGGAGGGGCAGACCAGGATCTCCCCGGGTTCCAGGTGCGCGCCGACCGGGTCGAGGACGACCCTGGCGGCACCGGTGACGGTGCCCGCCGAGGCCGGGGTGCCGGTCAGCGCGCCGTCCACCGGTGCCCGTACGGCGGTGGCCTCCGGTTCGGTGCCGTCGGACAGCAGGACGCGGGGGACGTGCCTGCGGCGCAGTTCGCGGGCGGCCTCCGCGCGCCGCCGCGCCACGAGATCTCCCAGTGCGGCCTCCGCCGGCGCGATGGCCCTTGGCGAGGACGGGGTGCCAAGGGCCGCCCTGGCCTCGTGGAAGGTCAGGAAGAAGACGTCGTCGGCGCGGGAGAGCAGGCCACGGGAGGCCAGCTCGGCACCGACGGCCAGCAGCTCGGCCCGCATCGCGGCCAGGGCGGTCACCACGACGTACTTGGGCATCTCACGCAGGCCCGCCAGCGCGCGGGTCCGGCCGAGCGCGAAGCGGACGAGGTGCCCGCGCGGCCCTCCGGCACGCCCGCTCAAGGTCTTGATCATGACAGTGGCCTCGGCGGCGCCCCTGGCGAACAGCGCGTCGGGGGCCAGGGCCGGGTCCTCCAGCCGCAGGTAGTTGGCGAGGACGCCGAGGATGTGGGTCGGCTCCTCCGACCAGCGGGGCAGCCCGAGGTCGATCTCGGCGACCGCCCTGACGCCGTAGCCGGAGAGGAAGTCCGCCAAGCCGTCTCCCAGCACGTCGGGCAGCGTCCCGGCGTGGAAGCGTTCGGCCAGCTCGGCGGCGGGGGTGCCGAGCAGCAGGGAGGCGGCCTCGCCGTCCTCGCGGATGCGGGCGGCCAGCCGCCACAGCGCCAGGTCCATCTCGGTGGTCACGTTGTGCGGGAGCCCGCGCAACACCGTCTCCAGCTCACCGGGCCGGGCCCGGTCGCCCAGCACCAGGGCGGCCAGGCCGAGCATCGCGAACCCGGCGGCCGCGGCCGGGGCGATGGTCGGCAGCAGCGGGAAGACCTGGCCGCCCAGCATCCGCTCGACATGGTCGAGACGCTCGGCCGGGGTGGCGCCCCGCGGTGCCGGGAGCCGTCCCCGCAGACGCTCCCGGAGCAGCTCCACGTCCCGGTGCGCCGAGGCGGGGTCGCGCAGGGCCCGTACGAAGCGGCGCGGGATGTGGAAGCGGGCCGCGATCCGCATCGCCCGGCGCAGCGGCGGCCGGAGCGAGGGCTGGGTGACGCCGAACCGGGGGTCGTCGAACAGTCCGCGCAGCACCCTCGCGGACCTGGCCTCCATCACGTCGAGCACCTTCGGGAAGAGCACCCGGCCCACCCGGCTGCGAATGAGGCCGGTGACGTCGAAGAACAGCCGCCCGCCCGCCTCGGCGACGGGCGGGGCCCCGGCCGGCCGGTCGGCCACCGGCATCCCCAGTATCTCGGACACCGATGACGAGAGCAGCCTGAAGGCCGACATGCCCATGGGGGTGATCGGCCGGTGGAGACCCTGGGCCAGGCTGAAGCAGAAGTAGATCCGGGTGTCGCCGGGCCCGGAACCTCCGGACGGCACCTCCACCGAGGTTCCCGTGCCGCCCGTCACGGCGGGAGCACCGCCCGCCGGGCTCGCGGTCGGCTCCGTGTGGTGGGGGATCGGGTAGAGGGTGGTGATGGGACGCGCCTGGGTCAGCCAGAGAACACCGGCGGCGTCGATGGCCCACTCGATGTCCTGGGGTGCCCCGTAGTGCCGCTCGACCCGGTCGCCGAGCTCGGCCAGCGCCGCCAGCCGCTCGTCGGTGACGCAGGCACTCTCCACGGTGTCCGCGGGGGTCTCGACGTGCTCGACGCCGCCGCCCGCCAGCGACCGTACGGCCACCTGCTTGTCTCCCAGGCGGCGCTCGGTGATCCGGCCGGTGGCGGTGTCGAGCACGAAGTGGTCGGGATTGACCGCGCCGGAGACCACGGCCTCGCCGAGACCGGGACTGGCGTCGATCACCGCCTCGCGTCGCCGCCCGGTGACCGGGTTGGCGGTGAACATCACCCCGGCCACCTCGGACTGGACCATCTCCTGGATGACGACCGCCAGGCGCACGGTGCCGTGGTCGATGCCGTTCGCGGCCCGGTAGGCGACGGCCCGGTCGGTCCAGAGCGAGGCCCAGCACCGCCGGACCGCGTCCAGCACGGCGTCGGCGCCGATCACGTTGAGGTAGGTGTCCTGCTGCCCGGCGAAACTGGCGTGCGGCAGGTCCTCGGCGGTCGCGGAGGAGCGGACCGCGACGGGGCCGTTCGCGCCGCTCCTCGCGACGTCCGCGATGTCATCGGGGACCGGTGCGGCGAGCACGGTCTCGCGGGCCTTGGCGGCCAGCGCGTTCAGGGCGGCGACGTCCTCGGCGGGCGTGGTGGCGAGCGTGGTGAGCAGATCCTGCAGCGCGGTCCGTTCGGTGACCCTGCGGTAGGCCTCGGTGGTGACGCACAGGCCCGGGGGAACGGGGAGCCCGGCGGCGGTGAGCACGCCGAGATTGGCCGCCTTGCCGCCGACCAGGGGCAGCATCTCCGCCCCGATGTCCTCGAATCTCAGGATGAGAGGCAGGGGCGCCTCCTGCCGAGACCCCACCGGAGGCGCCGGGGATGGGATGCCGCCGGCCAGCCGGTCACGCTCCACGCCGTCCATCGGGCCGCTCCCTGTGTCGCTGCATCTGATGCGTGCTGCAACGTTAGGCCGGAGAGGCCAATAAATCAACAAATGATGAATTATCTGCCGTGCCCGCCCGGCCAAGGCTCGTCACGCCTGTCCCGCCACCGCTCGGGGGCTCGGGAAACGGAACGGCGACGGCGCCGGCCTGGTGAGGCCGGTGCCGCCGCCGCGAAACGCGAATCCGGGGGTCAGTGCCTAGTTGCCCCAGCCGAGGAGCCAGACCTGGCCGTTGGCCCCGTAGCGGTTCTTCTGCCACGGGTATGCCCGGGAGGAGCACACGCCCGTGTAGGGGTTGTAGGAGGTGCAGAAACGCCATCCGTCCGTGACGTCCCAGACGTTCCAGCCGACCCCGTACGCCTGGATGTTCTGGCAGCCCTCGTACATGTAGGTGGGCAGGTTGGTGCTTCCCGTGCAGCTCGCCGAGGTGTACGTGACCTGGGTGCCGTTGCCGCACCACGTGTGGTAGCCGAACCCGCTGAGGCCCGGAGCCCCGTACGTGGTCGTCAGATACCAGCAGCCCGACGTGAAGTTACCGGAGGTGTTGGAGAACTGCCTGGCGGGCGACAGGATGCCGCTGGCGAACCTGCCCTGGTTGGTGTCGATGATCCTGGGAGGGGTTTCCTGCTGGCGGGACATGTCGATGTACTTGTCCAGCCCCCTCCTGCGGATCTCGTCGGCGGTCAGGGCGCGCGCCGTGGGCCTGGGGGGCGGGTCGACCCGCTGGACCGGGGCGGTCGGCGAGCCGCCCGGGGCGGCCGGCGGGGCGGGTGAGAAGGCTCCGAGGCTCAGGACGGCGATCGCCGCGAACGCGCAGCTGACCGTGACTCGGGCGAATCGTCGATTCAATGGCATGCGGCATGCTCCTTATCAAAACGGCGCGCCGTGGGCAGGGGCGTAGACATCCCCGTCCACGGGGCGAGCTTGATGGCGTAGGAAATATATAAGCCCGCCTTTCCTGGAGTGCGGAATCTGGTTTCCGGCAGGGTAAACGAAAATTTCCCCGGGTAATCGGCAGGAGGCCTTGCGTGACCTCGCCGCCTGTGATTTCACGGGCCTGACCAGGCAGCAGGGAACCCGATGCGACGTGCACGAAAGGGATTATGAAGGACCGGCGTGTTTTTCCGGCGGGCGGCTCGGGCGCCTTTCCTGGGAATTCCCGAGAGTAAGCGGATCGTGCCCCGGCCAGACTTCTTTCACTGATTTACCGCCCGTTTGGGGGACGTGTTCCGACAAGCGTGCTCAATCCGGTACCGGGACCGGGCGCGGAAACCGGTCGTTCGTTTCCCGGGAGGATCGCCCGGTGCCCGTCACTCCGGCGCCCCGGATCCGGGCCTCTCGCGATCGTTGGAACCGGCGTGGGAATCGGATAGGAAGGAGAGCATGACTACCGAGCAGACGTTCGTCATCGTCGGAGCGGGCCTGGCCGGGGCCAAGGCGGCGGAGTCCCTGCGCGAGGAGGGCTTCTCGGGCCGGATCACGCTGATCGGCGCCGAGACCGAACTCCCGTACGAGCGGCCCCCGCTCTCGAAGGGCTACCTGCTCGGCAAGGAGGAGAAGGCCAAGGTCTACGTCCACGACGAGGGCTGGTACGCGGACAACTCCGTGGAACCGCTGCTCGGGCGCCGCGTGACGGACCTCGACCGGGCCGCGCACCAGGTGGAACTGCACGACGGGCGGCGCATCCGCTACGACAAGCTGCTCCTCGTGCCCGGCGCCTCACCGCGCCGCCTCGGCGTGCCCGGCGCCGACCTGGACGGCGTGCACTACCTCCGCAGCCTCGACGACTCCGAGCGGCTGCGCGAGGCGATCCGCGGCGGGGGCAGGGTGGCCGTCGTGGGCGCGGGCTGGATCGGGCTGGAGACCGCCGCGGCCGCCAGGGAGTACGGCTGCGAGGTGACGATCATCGGGCCGAGGGCGGTGCCGCTGCACGCCGCGCTCGGCCCCGAACTGGGCGCCTTCTTCGCCGACGTGCACCGGCGGCACGGCGTCGACCTGCGGCTCGGCCGCGAGGTGACCGGGCTGCTGGGCTCCGGACGCGTCCACGCGGTCGCCACCGACGACGGGCAGGAGGTCGCGGCCGACGTGGTGATCGTCGGTGTCGGCGTGAACCCCAACACCGAACTCGCCGAGCGGGCCGGCCTGGCGGTGGAGAACGGGATCGTCGTCGACGAGTCGCTCCGCACCGACGACCCCGACGTCTACGCCGCCGGTGACGTGGCGAACGCGTTCAACCCCCTGTACGGCACCCGCATCCGCGTCGAGCACTGGGCCAACGCACTCAACGGAGGTCTGACCGCGGGTAAGGCCATGCTCGGCCGGCCGGTCGTCTACGACCGGCCGCCCTACTTCTTTACCGACCAGTACGACGTCGGCATGGAGTTCTCCGGCTGGTTCGCGCCCGGCGGGTACGACTCCGTGGTCATCCGCGGAGATCTGCAGTCGGGCGCCTTTCACGCCTTCTGGCTCGCCGACGGGCGCGTCATGGCGGGGATGCACGTCAACCAGTGGGACGAGGGCATCGCACCGGCCCAGGATTTGATCCGCAGCGGTGCGACCGTCCGCCCAGAGCGGCTCGCCGACCTCTCCGTACCGCTGAGCGACGTCACGAAAGGCTGACGCACGGCCTCGCCCCCAATACGGGAACCGGAGCGGCCGCCCGCTCGTCCACGGGTAAGGAGCCGCCCCATGGGAAGAGGGTCCGTAGGAGGCGAGGAGGCGGGCATGGCCCCCACCGAAAACATGACCGTAGAGACACGCGGCCGCCGGGAGTCGCTTGCGCTGACCGGGACTGTCTGCGGCCTCTACCAGGCGGTGTTCTCGTTGCCTCCCTTCAACGGGAACCGCGCGGAGTTCGCCAACCAGCGCTCCTACTTTCCCCGCCTGATGGACCAGCCCGGATTCCGGCTGACCACCGCGCGCTCCGGCCCCGACTTCGTCGGATTCGGGTACGGGTACCTGCTGCCCGCCGACGCCCGCTGGTGGACCGGGCTGGCCGAACCGGTCGACGAGGAGTTCGCGGCCGAGACCGGGACCAGGACGTTCGCCATCATCGACTACGGGGTGCTGCCCGGCTGGCGTGGCCTCGGGGTCGGGCACCGGATCCACGACGAGCTGATCGCCGGATCCGGTGCCGAGCGGGCGACCCTGTCGGTGCAGCCCAGGGCCGCGCGGACCCGGGCGATCTACCGGCGGTGGGGGTGGCGGAAGGTGTCCCACAAGCTGCTGGACCCGCCGATCCCCGCCCCGGTCTTCGACATCCTGGTGCTGGAGAAAATACCCACGGCACGCCGCCGGTGAGCCGACTCGTCAGACGATTCGCGAGGTGATTCGCCAGGTGATTCGTCAGGCGATGAGCTGGAGGGCATGCAGCTTCTCGTCCAGAGCGGCCACCTGGCGGGTTCTCGCCCACGGGTTCAGCGCCTCGCGGATCTCCACCACCGAGCGGGCCAGCCGCGGCGAGGTGTTCCGGCAGGTGAGGCGGGCGGCCTCGCCGATATGCTCGCACGCCTCGTCGATGGCGCGCAGCCGCAGATGCGCGCGCGCCAGATCCAGCCGGCTGAACGCCAGGTTGCGGACGAACGTCGGGTCGATCCGGGCCAGGGAGCGGGCGGCCATCTCGACGGCGGCCTGGGCGTCGCCCATGTCCAGCAGACACTTGGTCTTGGTCGACAGATACTGCCCGTCGCCGTAGAAGTAGAGCAGCTTACCGCCCACGTCCTCCGTGCCCGCGTGGCCGAGCTCGCGGAGGGCCCGGTCCAGGCTCCTCATGCACCGGGCGTGGTCCTTGTGGCGATCGGTCTTGGCCGAGCGGCGCAACACCGCGGAGTAGGCGCGGGCGCCGACGTCGCACGCGTACGACACCAGCAGCTTGCTACCGGCCCGCTGCCCCCAGGCCAGCGCCCCCAGAGCGTGCTCGACCCCCTGGCGGGGATCACCCTGCCAGGTCGCCAGCTGCGACCAGTTGGCCAGGACGAAGCTGTTCATCGCGTCGTTGTCGGCCCGGTGCGCGGCCGACTTGGCCTGCTCGTAGTAGTAGTTCGCCCCGTTGAAGTCGTTGAGGTTGAACAGCACCCAGGCGGTGAACCTGCAGATGTTGGCCAGCAGGTACAGCAACCTCTCGCGCACCTCGTCCGTCGACGCGGCCGGGATCAGCGACCGCACCAGGTGCTGCTGGGCCAGCACGGTCCCCAGCACCGACTGGGGGCCGAGACTGTCCTCCTGGCGCATGCAGTGATGCAGCACCGCGTCGATGTGGTCGACCGTCGCCTGGTCCACCCGGGACGGCTCGGCGGCGATCAGGGCGAGCCGGTCGAGCTCGTCGTCGTTCAGCCGGTCCAGTAGCGGAGAGGCCGCCGCCGCGGCCGCCGCGGCCCTGACCAGGGCCAGCACGTCGCGCCGGTTCATGGACGCCGCCCACTGGGCGAGAGCCCGTACGAGGGCGTCGTACTCCTCCTCGCGGGTCGACCCGACCGGCGCGGGTCCGGCGGGCAGGGCCGGCAGGGTCGCCAGCACCCCCTGGATATCCTCGTGGCAGAGGCTGCCCGCGGCTCCCGCGGCCACCAGTTCTCGTCCCCGGAGTCGGGCGGCCGGGGCGTTGTGCTCGTCGGCATCGCGGTGGTCTTCACCGTCGACCAGATCGGCGGTGCGGCAGTGATAGATACGGGCCAGCCGGTTCAGACCGGCTATCGGCGGCTCGTTGCCGGTGGGGCCAGGCCAAGCCTCCCACGACCCGAGCTTGCGGGTCGTCAGTGGCTCGTTCGGCCAGTACTCGTTCCATAGATGGCAGACCTTGGCTTGTGTGAGTCGATGCGCCTCCCGGAAGCCCTGACGGGAGTTCAGGTGCCAACGTCGTTGGAACTCCGCTGCGACCTCCGCCCACGTGCAACCACGCTCGCGGAGTTCAGCGCTGAAGATGTCCATCTGCTGCTTGACGCTGCGCGGTGCACGTGGCATCGGCTCGGCCTCTCCCGGCGGGTCCTCCGGTGGTGATTCTTCGGGCCGAACGTTACTGGTCGATCACGTTCGGTGACGGCAGAGTGCAGAAATCAGCGACCAGATCGCCGATCCCTGCCGCGTCATCGTCGTGCGGGGCGAATCGACATCCGACAGCGACCAACAGACGTGGTCTCGTCGCCTGTTTCCGGCACGCTCCACACAGGAGGGTTGAGACAACGCCGGAGCCGCCGGATTCACGTGATCTCATGGCTCGGGCGGGGCGTCCCTATCTGCGCCGGGGACGTGCGACCGAATCTCCGTTGAACCTCCCTGGAGCCATCACATGACCGTGCTCCCCGTCGAACGGCCGGGACCGATGCACTCACCGTTTCACCCCGATCTGGGCGCCCCCGACGAGCTGTCCCTGGACGCGGCCGAGCTGCGGCTGGCGGCGCAGCCGACCGCCGCGTCCCAGGCCCGCGACTTCACCCGTACGCAGCTGCGCAGGTGGGGCCTGCGGGAGCTTTCCGATGTCTGCGTGCTGGTCGTCTCGGAGATGACCACCAACGCCATCAAGGCCACCGCCGTCCCGCACACCCCGGACGGCTACGCCTGCCCGCACCCCTCGGCCCCCTGTGCCTGCTCGCAGGTCGCCGGCCCGTACCCGATCGTGCTGCGGCTGCGCCTCACCACCGTGGGCCTGTTCGCGGAGGTCTGGGACAGCAGCGACGGCGAGCCCCAGGTCACCGAGGCGGGGGAGGACGACGAGAGCGGCCGGGGCCTGCAGCTCGTCGGCGTCTGCACCGACGAGTGGGGCCACTACCGGTCACCGGCCAGGGGGAAGGTCGTCTTCGGCCGCTGGGCTCTGCCGTTCGCCCGGCACGGTCTGGACGTGGTGCCCCGGCAGCCGTCCGGGTACCCCCGGATCCGTACGGCGCGTACGTGATCCTTTGCCCCGCGACGAGATATTGCCCTGCTTCCCCGGCAGTCGGCTGGACGCCGTTGATTCCAGCCTGTTTTGCCGGTCCGTTTTTACTAAGGTCTGCTCGGTAGGCGATGAATCTACCGATCCGGTGTCGACAGGCAAGGGCCGTGACGGGTGCCGGCCCATGCCTGCGAAAGAGAGCCGAACGGCTTTCGCGACACCGCCGGCCTCGCCGACGGCGCCTGACCGCGGAGGAACCGGTCGCCCGCCGCCGTCGACTCCCGCGCGTGAACCACGAACTCATGCGTCAAGAGACCGATGAGTTCTTCGGCACGGACGGTCGCGACGATCCTTGGGAGCGTGATCGTGCCTGACCGTGTCACCGGAGGCTGAACAGGCGCCCGCGGCCGTCCGCGCCGAGAACAAGAAGATCGAGGTCAGTTGCAGAGACTGATGTACCACACCGGCTTGAAATCTATTATTTCGAAATAGCCCGGGGGGGTTGACTGAATCTCAGTGTGTCGCTGGTCGAGGAACTTCACGGTGACGTTCTGATTGTTGTACACCAAGCTATTGCGATCGCCATTGACGCCCCAGTTGGTCAGGGCGTACTCGGTGCACCTGTAGAATTGAAATCCAATATTCTGACCACCGCTCCCCACCTGAGTGGTGCAGAATCTGGACGCTGGGCAGCGCTGTGTCCAGGCAACGCGCCCGATGCGGAGCGGGTCCTCCGTGTACTCGGCGCTGGGGCTCACGGTCACCAGGGCACCGGCCGCCCCGACCTCTGTGGTCTCGTTCGACGCATCGGACGATGCTTGCGGCGTGGCAGACGGCGTGCCGTCAGTCCCCGCTGCGACCTGGATGACGTCGGTGCGGAGCGGAGCGTCGTCCAGTGTCGCGGCGTTGGTGGTGGTCCCCGTTGACAGCAGTCCCACCACGACAAGTGTGGCCACGGCGGTTACCCGCTTGATGAGTGTCGCCTTCATGGACCTTCCCTTTCCAGGGTCGTACCAGTGGCGGATCTCGCCATGAAACGACCCTCACAAGGCACGCTTCAGCGAAGAAGATCCCGGGACGAGAAGGTCTGAAATGTTGGGAATCTTGTCCTTCCTTGGCCGCCCGGGTCCGGTCAGCGAAGGCCGGCCTCCGGGGAGGAACGGTCATGAACTCGCCCGCACCCACGGCCGCAGCTTTTCCGGATTGCGGACCGCCCAGATCCGGGCGACGCGGCCGTCGGCGACATCGAACGAGGCTACGGTCATGACGGTGCCGGCACGCTGGGCCACCAGGCCCGGCACACCGTTGACCGACCGCTCCAGGAGTTCGAACCCCGGAGCCTTGTCGGCGATGGCGACCAGGTACTGGGCGATGCGCGTACCGCCTTCGATCGGGCGTAGGACGGTACCGACCATGCCGCCGCCGTCGGCGGTCATCACGGCGGCCGGGTCGAGGAGCTCGATGAGGGCCGCGATGTCCTTGGCCTCCCACGCCTCTTTGACATGCCGCACCGCGTCGGCCTGCTCGGCCGCCGTCACCGGAGCCCGCGCGACGCGCACCCGCCGCCGGGCGGAGGCCGCGAGCTGCTTGCAGGCCGCGGAGGTCCGGCCGAGGATGCCGGCGATCTCGGCGAAGGGGTACCGGAAGACGTCGTGCAGGACGAACGCCACCCGCTCGGCGGGTGTCATCGACTCCAGGACGACGAGGAAGGCCATGGTCACCGATTCGTCCAGGACCATCTGGTCGGCGGGGTCGGTGCCATGGCCGTGGTCCCACTCGGTGTGGTCGGGCAGCGGATCGGGCAACCACGCGCCGACATAGCGTTCACGCCGGGCCCGCGCCGAGCCGAGCACGTCCAGGCAGATGCGGCCGGTCACCGTCGTCAGCCAGGCGCCGGGGGACACGATCTCGTCCTGCCGACTTCGTGGCAGCGCGTACCAGCGCGCGTAGGCCTCCTGTACGGCGTCCTCGGACTCGGCCAGTGAACCGAGCAACCGGTAGGCGACATTGAGCAGTTGGCGTCGCTCGCCGGCCATCTCATCGATGCTCGTCCCAGCCGCCCCCATGCTCCCGACCGCCTCCTCGCCTTACCTTTCGCCGGCCCGCGTCGTCGGGCTGGTGAGACCTTATCGACCTACTGCCCCCCGGGCGGAAAAGGGGACCGTGGCATGGCAACCCAGGCGACGGCACAGCGCCGCTTCTCGTTTCTGCAGATCGCGATCACCCTGCAGACCCTGACCATCTTCCTTCAAGCGGTCTCCGCCGGACTGCTGCTGACCTCGCCCTACGGAGAGACACTGCACAGCGCCGGAGCCCGCGTGATGTACGGGGCATCGGTGCTGTACGTGCTCGCGGCGGTGCTGGCGTGGAAGCCGGGCGGCGGCTCGCCCCGGCCCATCTGGCACGCGTCCGGCTTCCTTGTCCTCGCCTCGGTCCAGGTCGCGCTCGGCATCGCGCACATACCGTCGGTCCATCTCCCCCTGGGCGTCCTGATGTTCGGACTGAGCGTGCTGGCGCTGGCACGGCGCTGAAGTCCGATACGGGGGCATACAGGGATCAGCTGGGGCCTGTCTGGCGGATCAGGCCGCGTCAGGGGGCCTTTGTGCTGGTGAGCGGGGACTGGCGCGTCGAGATGCATGCGGAGGAGGGCGACAACGAGGTGTTGACCGGACTAACGGACGACGCGCCGAAGAGGTCTGCTTCACCCGCTTGGTCTAGCCGGTACACGTTGCGCATCTGAACGATGAAGGAGCGCAACGAAGTTGGACGCGACATCTCGTGACATCCGGGCGATCCGCCTGCCGCGTTGGGGCGGGGGGCCCAGAGAGTCGGGCAGTGTCCCGGCTCTGGGGCCGGGCGTCGCGGGTGAGGTGGTGCGCAGACCACCTCCCGTCGCTATCGCACGAGTCCGTGCAGCAGTGCGATCCACATCGCGTCCGCCTCGGGGGCCTGCCACCGGTCGCTCTCGCCGATGGACGGCCCTGCCGGTACGCGCTCGGTACGGCGGACGAACCTCAGCTCGTTCACCTGGCACAGCTCATAGAGGGTCGGGCCGCAGGCGCAGGTCCATCTGAGGACTCGCACCTTTTCGTCCCCGCGTGATGGACCCCAGGCCAGGGCCTCGCAGTGGGATCGCGGGGGAAGCACGTGGGGGCTCAGGCAGCGGGGCGGGCAGTCCCAGCGGACCATGTGGTCACCGTCCGCCGAGCTGGAACCAGACGACCCGTCCGGCCGAGGTCTCGTACCAGCCCCAGTCCGAGGACAGTTGCTGGACCAGCCAGAGACCGCGTCCGCCGCCGCTGTCGGGATCGGCGTCCGGGCAGACCTGGGGTCGCTGTCCGGTGGTGGATCCGGCGTCGATGACGTCGATATGGAGCGTTCCATTGTGATGGGCGACGGCTATGGTGACCCGGCCGTTGGGGGTACGGCCGGAGTCGGAGTGGCGCACCGAGTTGGTGACCAGCTCGCTGAGCAGAAGCAGCGCGTCGTCGGCGTGCGGGTGACCCACACCGTCGAGCAGCTCGCGGACGTAGCTGCGGGCCTGCGGGACGGAGGCGACCTGCGCGGGAAGCTCGACCTGCCCGAGCAGCCCGAGCGTGCTCATCGCACCCCCCGTACGATCCGCCCGAGCCGCTCCCGAGCCTGCGCCCCAGTCCGGGCGTCCCGACCCCCGTTCCGTCCCTGACCTCGGCTCCTGCCCTGGTCCCGCTTCCGGCCCCGGCCCCAGGTGAAGGCCGGCACGCGGCCCCGACGCTCGGCCGAGGACCCGAGCTGCCTCGGAGGCAAGAAGATCTCCATGCTTGGCTGGCCGGGAGGGAAGCGGACCACGGAGTCGAAGCCGAGCTCATTCAGATCCCACGCCAGCCGTACAAGGTGGACGAACTGTTGTTCCGTATCTGGTGCTGTCACTGATCCTGCCCTTCGTTGACTGGAGAAGCCCGAGCGGGTGGCGAGGCGTTTGATCTTTTGTTGCTGTAATCGCCTCGTCTGGAGCTCAGATGGCAAGATCTTGATCTTTGGCCATCTGTGTCGATTCAGCTGCTTGCCGCGAAGGGGTACGGCGTGCTGGTTACACAACATGATGCACAAGTTACGGAGCGTACGCAACGTGTTGCGTAGACACTGAACGCGATGACACCGCTACTCTTTGCTGCATGACTCAACGGCGACAGACCCCAACCGCTCGCCTGCGACGGCTTGCGATGGAGCTACGACAACTCAGAGAACGCTCGGGTTTGTCCCGTGAACAGGTGGCCGACGCCACCGAGATCAACCGCGCCACCCTGTACCGCATCGAGATGGCCCAGGCGAAACCTCAGGTGCGGACGCTACGTGCGCTGCTCAACATGTATGGCGTGCCGGAGGATCATCAAAACGACCTGATCGCGATCTTGAAGCTGGCCAAGGAGGAGCACTGGCTGCAGGTTGCCTCGGAGAATCTGCCTGATCAGTATGCCACCTATATCGGGTTCGAGAGGGAGGCGGCAGGGGTGCTCAACTACGAATCATCGTTCGTCCCGGGCCTGCTGCAAACCGAGGCGTACGCACGGACGGCGATCCCAGCTGGCGCTCCGGAATTACCGGCAGCAGAGGTCGAAAGCCGGGTGGCGGCCCGTATGGCTCGCCAGGCCAAGCGCGATCCGTTGCCGACCATTGAGGTGATCATCGATGAAGCGGTGCTGTGCCGTCGTGTCGGTGGCCCCGAGATTATGCGTGAGCAACTGCAGCGCTTGCTCAACGAGAGCGAACAATCCCATGTGACGTTGCAGATGATCCCGTTCAGAGCCGGTGTTCATCCGGGGATGCATGGATCATTCGTCATCCTTCAGTTTGCCCAGGACGTGCATGATGTCGTCTATATCGAGGCGAGCACAACAGATCTCTTTTTGGACAGCGAGAAAGACATAAGACGATATAACCTGATGTTCAAGCACCTCCAAGCCATAGCAGCCACCCCAGATGAGAGCCGCGACCTCCTGGCTCGTGCGCTCACAGACGTGAACTGAGAGGAGGTGCGGGAGTGAACAAGGAACTTGATCTTTCCCGTGCCGAGTGGCGAACCAGCAGCCTCAGCGGCTCGAATGGTCAATGCGTGCAGGTCGCTTTTCTCGGCGAATATGTAGCTGTACGTGACAGCAAACACCCCCAAGGACCCGTGTTGACCTTCCGGACGGGTCAGTGGAGCGCATTCATCTCCGAACTCAAGAGCGGTGAGACTGTCCAAAATGCATGAATGAGGCCGGTCCCGAGACTGGGATGGGGCATCTGAGCTGCAATAAGGCTGGTCCGGAGATCGAGGGCCGAAATGAGACCGGCCCCGAGGCCGGAGTGGAGCCATCAAGTTCCGGTACGAGGCGTACGCCATCGGCCGACCGCAATGAGACCGGTCCTGAGACCGGAGTGGAGCCGACCGTCGGGTGGACGGCGTACTCGCGCGGGGGGCACCCGCAATGAGACCGGCCTTGAGACCGGAGTGGAGCCGCGCACGCCGTACGTCATCCTCGCCTGGGGGCCGGACCCGCAATGGGACCGGTCCTGAGACCGGAGTGGAGCTTAATGAGTCTCGCTGGCAGCCTGGCACGCAAGGTAGGGTCCAGGCCCCTGGATCATCGGGGCCACCTCAGGCCGGCTCCCGGGCGGCCTCGACGGGGGTGTGCACCGCCTGGACCGGGGCCCACGAGCCGTGGCTTGGTTTGAGCGCCGGCACGAACGGCAGCCCGGCGGCCCACAGCTCGCCGGTGAAGGCCGCGTGGTCGCCGTAGAAGCAGCCGGCGACCACGGCCCGAAACGACACGCCGGCCGCCCGCGCTTGCTCAATCAGCTGTGTCGCCGGCTGCGGCTTGGTCTGAAACGCCGGGTTGCTGCGCCCGCCGGGCAGGCCGACGACTCGCCGATGTCCTGCCGCTGATGGCGCTTCACTTCCATGATGGGGGTCGTCAGTTGACCATGTCCTTAGGGCACGGATGAGACTCGCTGCCATGAACACTGTGGATGAAGTTCCCATGAACCAGAGCCGCCGCACGCCCGTCCGGCCCGGCTGGCCCGAGCTCGGCGTCGCTGTGCTCGCGGCCGTGATCCTGTACGCAGTCGGGTCGACGATCGCCTACCTGCTGCCGGCCGGCTCCCCGGTCTCGCCTGGCCAGGCGAACTTCCTCGTCTCGGGCCTCGCACCGCTCGGAGCGTTCGTCGTCGCCGTGCTCATCCGCATCCGCGACGTCCGCCCCTTCGGGATGCGGCGCGTGCATCCCGGTTGGCTGCTCGCGGCCATCGCGATCGGCCTCGCGTGCTTCGCGCTCAGCTGGCCGATCTCGGCGATCTTCGACCCGTTCTTCCCCGGGTCGGAGAACGTCCAGCAGGGCTATCGCGACGCTGCGCGCTCGGGCGTGCTCTCCCTCGTGGTGACGATCGTGCTCGGCGGCCTGCTGACGCCCATCGGTGAGGAGGTCCTGTTCCGCGGTGTGTTCGCGAGCTTCCTGTTCCGCTGGGGCACCTGGATCGGTGTGATCGTGAGCGCGGCGGTCTTCGCCGTCGCGCACGGCATCAACAGCGTCATGCCGCTCGCGTTCGTCGTCGGGCTCGGCACCGGGCTGCTGCTCCGATTCTCCGGCTCGATCTGGCCGGCCGTGGTCGTCCACGTCGTCTACAACAGTTTGGGCTTGCTGTACCACGGCATCGGCTACTGAGCTACTCGACGAGCTTCCCCGCGATCGAGACTCACGCATGATTGCCGCGAGGGCGGGGTCGATCGCCTCTTACCGCTGCGTGGCTGTACGTGGACCTGGTGCGCGCGGATGCTCTGGGACCAAACAGGAGGCGCCGGCCTTTCCGCTCCGCGAGAGGTACGCCGTGGTTGGCGATCTGCAACATCGGAGGGCGAACGTGCCCGCGATCGTGAGAAAGAGCGCGGGCTTGCCGGCCGAGAAGCGCAATGCCTCCGGCCGGCTCGTCGAAGCGCCGTCACCACCAGCCGGATACGAGCCCTCGATCAACTCGCCTCGCCTGCCAGCGCCTGGGCGCGAGCGAGTACCTTCAGCTGGGCGGCGTTGAACAGCTCGGCGAAAGCGGACGCGATCGCGGCCTCGGCGAACCTCGGGCCGCGCGTCGCCGCGGAGCCGGGGTCCGCCATCCAGGGGAACCGGGCCTGGCTCCGCTGGATCGACTCGGCCAGATGGCGCGCGATGGTCTCGATCGTCGCGTCGTCGGCGTCCTCTGGGAGGTAGTAGAACTCTTCGTCGGCCTCGCCCTCGGTGGCCTCTGCCATGAGCTGACGGAGGTCGTCGAGAGCGCTGTCCTTGAGTACCCCCGAGAACACGGTCAGCAAGGCCCGGTCCCGCTCCGACAATCCTTCGGCGACCGGGCCGAACGGCAGTGGGGTGTCCAAGGGGGCCCGGTACTTGAGGATGACAGCCAGCTCCACGCGAATCCGTTGCAGGCGCTCGATCGTGCCTGCCAGCTCGGCATCGAGCACGCGGATGGCTTCGTCGGGCTCCTCGTCCGCACTCCCCATCGCCCGGATCTGGGCGAGCGACAGGCCGAGCTCGGTCAGCCGCTTGATCTGAAGCAGCCGGACGAGGTGCGTCGTCTGGTATTGCTTGTACCCGTTGGGCGCTCGGCCGGGCAACTCGAGCAGCCCCATTTGGTGGTAGTGCCGCACCGTCTTGATGGTGGTGCCGGCGAGGTCGGCGAGCTGTCGCGTGCTCCAGGCCATGCCCGGGTCCTCCTCTGATGTCGCGCCGGATCGTCCTGGATCGAGCACAGCCCATGCCCAGGGACACGTTCAACCGCCGGGCCCTCGATCCTCGTTGTAAGAGCAGACGACCATCATCATGCTCGTCGAAGACACGGATGCCCACGCTCGGCCAGATCCATCTTCTCTGCGATGGCTCGGGCAACCGGTTGACCCGGTCGCGGATTGCAGGTTCCGCGACCGGCTGTCCAACGTGACCGCCGCTGAGCAGGCAATCCGCGTGTCGTGTCCGCCGGCGGGGCCACGCAGAATCCGGAGGTCTTGGCCAATCGTGCGCTGACTGGCCGGAACCGCCGTTCAGGGCCCGGAGGTGTGATCTCATCCGGGCTCTGGTCGCCTTCGTGTCGGCACGAGTTCGGGAGCCCAGCGGCCGGCGTCTGTCCCCGCGCGATCAACCGATCGCGTGGATGCCGAGTTCTTCGTACCTGGAGAAGATCTTCTCCAGGTACTGGTCGTAGTAGTCGATGTCGCCCCGGGTCTCGTTGTGCGCGATGTACCCGATGCCGTTGTCGGCGGCGTAACGGAGGACTTCGGGGAGGTCGAACCTGGGGCCCCGCGCCGCCCTTGTCGGAGCCCTGACCCTCGCCGCTACGGCACCCACCCCATGAAAGACGGGCCCGTCGGCACTGACGGCGGCGTGATGCCCAGGCGCTGACGAACGCCTCCGGCAGCTCGTCGGTACATGGCACTGAAAGGCAACATCATTGCGCCGACGGGAAATTATGTAAGATCTTTCACTTTTAATTATGGGAAGTATGGCCGGCGGAGATTCTGAGAACAATATTCGGATTCGGTAATCTTTATGGTCTGATTTGTCCGATAGGCCGGAGGGGGGTCGTCAAAGATCTCGAACGGTTCGTCGATATTCGGGACCGGATGCTGATTCGACGGTTACTCCGAATGGCAGCGGCATCATCGGAATCTGCTGTTTATCAGCGCATCCCCAGCTGATATGGCAAAGTGTCCAACCGATATCGATAAGTAGGGGTGGACCGTCCGAGGGATATCGGTGCTGAGGCTGCCCTTCGCCTGTCCGTACGAAGAGTCGGCGTTCGGTAACCGAGGTCAAGTGAATCCTTCCCCCTCTCGGAGTGTGGCCGTGGAGCGCCACAGGTCTCCCGGCCTGGTTGCAGGGGTCGGGCGGCACCGTGCCCCGAATCGCGACCGGCTCCACGAAATCGATGCGCTCCGTATCGCCGCGGCTGTCTTCGTGGCGATATACCACTACGTCTTTTCCGGGTACGCGGGCGGTGCGATCCAGGTCGGTTTTCCCGCAGGGAGTGAGATCGCCAGATTCGGCTACCTGGGCGTGGACGTGTTCTTCATGATCAGTGGCTTCGTCGTGCTGCTCAGTGCCTGGAACCGTCGCCCGGGAGCCTTTCTGGTCTCGCGAATCGTCCGCCTCTATCCGGCCTTCTGGGTCGCGGTCACGATCACGACGGTGGTCTCGGTCACGCTGGGTATGGGAAAATATCCCATCACGTTTGGGCAGTATCTGGCCAATCTGACGATGTTCAACGCGTTGCCCGACATTCCCAATGTCGACGTCGTCTACTGGACTCTGTGGGCCGAGATCAGGTTCTACGCGCTCATCCTTGTGCTCGCCTGGATCGGCATCACGCGAAGCCGGGTCATCGGAGTGCTGTGGGGCTGGTTGGCCCTGACCTTCCTGCTGCAGAGCGGAGTGCTTCCCTCCTCGGTTCACTCGGTGGCCGACCTGGTGGTGCAGTCGCAGTTCTCGCACTACTTCATCGCGGGCATGGCCCTGTGCATGGTCTACCGGTTCGGCCTGTCCTGGCGGCTCGGCGCGATCGTCGTGGTCTCCCTCGGCAACGCCGTCTACCGGGGCATCGAGTTCGCCGGCAAGGTGGGCACCCGCTACCACACCGAGATCGGGACCGCCGTCGTGGTGGCCGTCATCATCGCGATCTTCATGGTGATGACCCTCGTCGCGCTCCGCGCCACCCAACGTCTCGGACGTCCCTGGTTCGCCGTCGCCGGAGCGCTGACCTACCCGCTGTACCTGGTCCACGCGCACGTCGGTTTCGTCATCTTCGACCGGCTCGGCGGCAGCGTGCCACGGTACCTCCTGCTGGCCGGCCTGGTGGCGCTGATGGGCCTGGCGGCCTACGCCATCCACATCCTGGTCGAACGCCCGCTGGCGCCCTTGCTGAAACGGCTTCTCACGCCGGTGGCTCGGTGACGCCGTGCGTGTCCGTCTTTCAGGGCCGGCGGGTGGAGGTGCGGCTGATCAGGTGCCAGGAGATGTCGGTGCTCTGGCCGGCGGGGGCGGGGTGGCCAAGGGCGGTGCGGGCGCAGCGGGCACCCTGGTCGCGGAGGGACTGGGCGATCGTGGTGAGCCCGGCGGGGGTGGCCGCGTCGGAGTCGTCCCAGCCGCTGAGGGTGAGGTCGCCAGGGACGCTCAGGCCCAGCCGGGCGGCGGTGCGCAGCGCGCCGAGGGCCAACTCGTCGCTCATCGCGGCGATCGCGTCGCAGGCGTACGGGCCGGTGAGCAGTTCGGCCGCGATGGCTTCGGCCTCGTGCGCGCTGTTGGTGGAGCAGACGGCGACCAGGACCTGTGACCAGTCGCCGCCGGTCTCGGCCCAGGCGTCGCGGTAGCCGCGCAGGCGCTGCCGGGTGACCCGGAAGGTCGAGGCGTCGGGGTCGATTCCCGGAGACGCGCCGGCCGCAGTGGTGCCGGGAGGTTCGGCGTTCGGGTCGAGGGCCGCGGGGACGGAAGCACGGACAGGGGCGGAGGGCGCGGTAGCGGGAACGCGATCTGGAGTAGGAGTACGCCCGAGATCGGGGAGTGGGCCGGGACCGGCCGTACCGAAGGCGACCTGGGAGATCCGGTCGCGGTCGAGGGGGAAGCTCAGCACTCCCGGGCGCCGTGCCCCCGCGAAGACCTCGCGGCCCACGGCAGCGGCGGCGGCGCGGTCGTCTGCGGCCACGAAGAACAGGCCGTCGCGGTGGGGGCCGCCGTGGATCACGGCGGGCAGGCCGGTGGCGGTGATGGCGTCGATGACGGGGTCGTCGTCGGCCGTCGTCCAGACCACGAAGGCGTCGACGGCGGCCTCGGTGACCCGGTCGACGTCGGAGGGGGCTCCGGTGACCGGGACGAGCGTCAGCGCCATGCCGTGGTCGGCGCAGACCTGGGCGACGCCGGACAGGAAGCGGGTCGCCTGGGGGTCGTCGAAGGCGTAGGTGAGGTGCTCGCCGAGGACGACGCCCAGGGTGCCGGTGTGACCCCGGCGCAGTGACCGCGCGCCGGGGTGTGGCCCCGGGTAGCCGAGGCGTTCGGCGGCCTCGCGGACCCTGGCCCGTGCCTCGTCGGAGACCCGTCCCGGCTGGCCATAGGCGTACGAGACGGTCATCACGGACACCCCTGCCGCGCGGGCGACCTCAGCCATGGTCACCCGGCGTCGCGCCGTCCGTCCGCTCATGGGCCGAGGATATCTGTGTATCGATACACAAGGAGTTTGTGTATCGTTACACACGTGTCAGTGGATAAGGGCGGTACCCGGGCGCGTACGGCCTATGCGGGCTTTGCCGCGTTCGGTGCTTTCTGGGGAGTGTGGGGTGCCTCGGTGCCCGCTATCCGTGCCCAGGCGGAGCTCAGCGACGGGGAACTCGGTACGGCGCTGCTCTTCATCGGGGCGGGGGCGCTGCCCGCGATGCTGGTCACCGGCAGGGCGGTCGACCGCTGGGGGCTCCGGGTCGCCGCGCTGCTGCTGGTGACGCTCGGCGCGGCGGGGACGCTGGTGGCCGTGGCCGGACGCGACTTCTGGAGCCTGTCGGCGGGTCTGGCCCTGCTCGGCGCCTCCTCGGGCGCGGCGGACGTCGCGATCAACTCCGCGGCGGGGTCGGCGGAACGGGCCTCCGGCAGACCGGTCATCACCCGCGCGCACGGCACCTTCTCCGCCCTGGTGGTGGTCGGCAGCCTCTCCGCCGGGCTGCTCGGCGCCCTGGGAGTGCCGGTCGTCGTACCGTTCCTGCTGGTCGCGGTCGCCGCGACCGGCGCGGCGCTCAGCG
>NZ_JBEXUE010000119.1:0-23689 GCF_040614275.1 Streptosporangium sp. NPDC006013 | reverse complement strand
GTAGGCGGTGTCGGGGCTCAGCCCGGTCGCGGTGTAGCCGGTGCCGGAGCCCGCGCGGCCGCCGATGACGGGTGCCCTCTTCGGGGCTTTCGCGAGACGTTCTCCGGCCCGGACCCTCGTACCGGTACGCGGTGCACGGGTGTGCGGGGCCAGGCATGTGGGAGCCCCGGTTTTCGGTGGAACCGGGGCTCGGGTGGTGCGGGGGGACGGTTACACGCCCACGCCCGCCAGGATGCGCTTGACCTCGATCACCGAGGGGTTGGTCCTGACGATCTGGCCGGTGGGGGAGTCGACCACGACGGTGGGCACGACCTGGTTGCCGTTGTTGACGCTCATGACGAAGGTGGCGGCGTCCGGATCGCTCTCGATGTCGACCTCGTTGTAGGAGATGCCCTCGCGGCTGAGCTGGCTCTTCAACCGCTTGCAGGGGCCGCACCAGGTGGTGGTGTACACAGTCAGCGCCATGTCGTGAAAAATCCCCTCATGTGATGTTCGGCGCCATTGGCAACAAAGTGAGAGCTCTTCATCTTCCCGATGAGAGAAGCTTCTCCGCGACCCACTGCTGAACCTGCTCCGCCACGCCGGGCAGCCGGTAAAGAGGCGCGCTGTGCTCGATGCCCTGCTCGGTCAGCACCGTCACCGGCACGCCGACCTGCTGCAGGTGCTCCTTGAGTTGCCTGCTGTGCTCCGCCGACACGAACTCGTCCGACGAGTGCACGATCAGCATGGGCGCGTCGCCGCGGCTCGCGTGCCACGGTACCTCCATGCTGGTCCACACCCTGGCGCACTTGCCGGTGGGCTCGCAGCCCCCGGCGAGCTTGATGGCTGAATCGCGCAATTTGCGCTTGTTCGGGTCGAGGGTGCCGATGCCTTCGGTGTACGCGGTGAGCGGGGAGATCACCGGAGAGATGCCGACCACACCGCGCAGGCCGGGCAGGCCGTTCTTGTAGGTGCCGACGGCGGTGGCCAGATGGCCTCCGGCGGAGAAGCCGACGACCACGTAGTTGTTCGGGTCGAAGGACCAGCGCGCCGCGTGCCGCCGCGCGGTGGCGATGGCACCGAAGGTGTCGGTGCGCGGGGCCGGCCAGGAGGCGTCGCCCGAGAGACGGTAGTTGATGTTGAAGACCACGTAGCCCTGTTCGGCGTAGCTACGGCTCACCTCGGTCATGTACTTCTTGTCACCCGAGGACCACCAGCCGCCGTGGACCAGGAAGACGCCCGGCCGCTTCAGCTCGTCGGGCTGGTACCAGACGTCCATGCGCTGGCGCACGTGCCGGCCGTAGGCCACGGTTTCGACAAGGGTGCCCTGGACCAGCGGGGCGGCTCCTGTGCTCGGCGTCGGAGCCGGCGTCGGAGCCGGTGTCGGGGTGACCTTGCCCGCCTTTCCGCCGCCGACCTGGGTCGGTGCTGAGATCGCGTGTGCGGACGCGGTCGTGTGCACCACCGCGGGTCCGACCACCGTCGCCGCCAGAGCGAGCGCACCCACGGTTACCCAACTTCGCACGGGCCTCTTCCTTCCCCGGAACCAGTCGCACCTCATTGTGGGGCAAAAGGCCCACTTTATGCATCTCGGTGATCGATACAGGGTGAAGGCGGCATGTTGCCAGAATGAGCGAGGTTTGGCCAGAGCCTGGGAGGATGTTGCGGCCCGGTCCGTTCGACTGCTTGTAAGGAGGCTCTGTGAGGCCCGACGACATTCTGGCGGCACTGGATCCGGAGCAGCGTGAGGTGGCCGAAGCCGTCCGGGGACCGGTCTGCGTCCTTGCCGGCGCGGGGACGGGCAAGACCCGTGCCATCACCCATCGCATCGCGCACGCCGTCCACAACGGGGTGGTCGACGCCCAGGGTGTGCTGGCGGTGACGTTCACCACACGCGCGGCCGGTGAGCTCAGGCAGCGGCTGCGCCAGCTCGGCGCGCCGGGCGTGCAGGCGCGCACCTTCCACGCCGCCGCACTGCGTCAGCTCACCTACTTCTGGCCGCGGGTCATCGGCGGCGACCCGCCCAGGGTGATCGAGTCGAAGCTGCCGCTGCTGATCGACGCCTGCCGCTCCCTGCGCAAGAACCAGGACCGCTCGGAACTGCGCGACATCGCCTCCGAGATCGAGTGGGCCAAGGTCACCCAGATCGGCCCCGAGGACTACGCGGAGGCCGCGAAGAAGGCCGGCCGGACCTCGCCCGTACCGGCCGAGGAGGTCTCCCGGCTCTACGAGATGTACGAGACCCTCCGCCGCGACCGGCACCTGGTCGACTTCGAGACCATCCTGGAGCTCACCGCGGCCGTGATGACCGAGCACCGCGAGGTGGCCAATGAGATCCGCAGGCAGTACCGCTACTTCGTGGTCGACGAGTACCAGGACGTCAACCCGTTGCAGAAGCTGCTGCTGGACACCTGGCTCGGCGGGCGCGACGACCTGTGCGTGGTCGGCGACCCCAACCAGACGATCTACTCCTTCACCGGAGCCACGCCTCGCTACCTGACGGGTTTCTCGGTCGAGTACCCCAACGCCACCGTGATCAAGTTGGTCCGTGACTACCGCTCCACCCCCCAGGTCGTCTCCCTGGCCAACCGGGTGCTCGACCGGGCGAGGACCCCGCACAAGCTCGCCCTGATCGCCCAGCGTCCGGACGGTCCCGAACCGGTTTTCGCCGAGTACGACGACGAGACCGCCGAGGCGGAGGGGGTGGCGCGGGCAGTGCGGAAACTCGTCACCGGCGGCGTGCCGACCCGTGAGATCGCCGTGCTGTTCCGGGTCAACGCCCAGTCCGAGGCGTACGAGCAGGCATTCAGCAAGGCCGGCCTGCCGTACGTGCTGCGCGGCGCCGACCGGTTCTTCGAGCGCCCCGAGGTCCGCCAGGCGGTCGTGCTGCTGCGCGGCGCCGCACGCTCCGCCGAACCCGGCGACACGCTCACCTCGACCGTGCACCACATCCTGTCCGGCATCGGGCTCACCCCCGAGGCACCCGGCGGAGGCAAGGCCCGCGAGAAGTGGGAGTCGCTGAAAGCCCTGGCCGACCTCGCCGAGGACCTCGCCGCCGCGGGCGCGGACCTGCCCGCCTTCGTCGCGGAGCTGGAGCGCCGGGCCAGCGAGCAGCACGCGCCGCCGGTCGAGGGGGTCACCCTCGCCTCGCTGCACGCGGCCAAGGGCCTGGAGTGGGACGCGGTCTTCCTGGTCGGCGTCACCGAGGGCATGCTGCCGATCATCTATGCGGAGACACCTGAGCAGATCGAGGAGGAACGTCGCCTCCTGTACGTCGGTGTCACCCGCGCCCGCGCCCACCTGGGGCTGTCGTGGGCGCTGGCGCGCTCGCCGGGAGGCAGGCGCTCCCGCAAACCCTCCCGATTCCTGGACGGGCTGACCGGTCGTGCCACGCAGCGGAGCCGCACACCCGCGGCGGCTGATCGCCGCGCGGTCGCCGCGCCGATCAGCTGCCGGATCTGCGGGAAGACCCTGATGGCCGCCGCCGAGCAGAAGCTCGGCAGGTGTGCCGCCTGTCCCGCGGACTACGACGAGGCACTGCTCGAAGCGCTGAAGGCATGGCGTACGGGAGTCGCGAAGAAGGAGAAGCTCCCGCAGTGGGCGGTCTTCACCGACGTCACCCTCCAGGCCATCGCCGAGCGGGCACCGGTCTCCGAACAGGACCTGTTGACGATCACGGGAATCGGACGCGTCAAACTGGAGCGTTACGGTGAAGCGGTGCTCGAACTGTGCCGTGCCGCCGCAAACCATACGGAGGGCGCGTGAACGAGGCGTTAAAGGAGCTCCTGGACCTGCTTGACCTGGAGCAGATCGAGCTCGACATCTTCAGGGGACGCAGTCCCGAGGAGCGTATCCAGCGTGTCTTCGGTGGTCAGGTGGCCGCGCAGGCCTTGGTCGCCGCGGGGCGGACGGTGCCCGATGGCCGCGACGTCCACTCGTTGCACGCCTATTTCATCCGCCCGGGAGATCCGGCCATCCCGATCGTCTACAACGTGGAGCGGGTCCGTGACGGCCGCTCCTTCACCACCCGGCGGGTGGTGGCCATCCAGCACGGCAAGGCGATATTCACCATGTCGGCCTCCTTCCACGTGCAGGAGACCGGCGTCGAGCACCAGGCGGCCACGATGCCCCAGGTGATCGATCCTGAGGAACTGCCGTCCTACCGGGACCGGATGCTCCAGATCGTGGGGACGAACTCACTGATACGCGAGTGGGCGTCCAGGCCCAGGCCGGTGGACGCCCGCTATGTGACCCCTCTCACCTGGGAGGCCCATCGCGACCCGGAGCTTCGAGGTTCGAACACCAACGTGTGGTTCCGTTATGAGGCGGAGCTGCCCGACGACCCGCTGCTGCACGTGGTGCTCGCCGCCTACGCCTCCGACTTCACCCTGGTCGACACCGTGCTGCTGGCCCACGGCCTGGCCTGGGGCGCCTCCAATGTCTCCGGCGCCTCGCTGGACCACGCGATGTGGTTCCACCGCCCCATCCGGGTGGACGAGTGGGTGCTCTATGCTCAGGAGTCGCCGTGGTCGGGGGCGGCTCGCGGGCTCGCCAAGGGCGAGATGTTCACCCGGTCCGGGGAACTGGCCGTGTCGGTAGTGCAGGAGGCGATGATCCGCGTGAGATAGTCGCAAAGTCGCAGGTAGAAAATATGTTGCCCGCTCTGGTGGCCCGGGTTTAGGGTCATGGTCAAGCAAGTCGGACGTTCCTGTCCGACGATCCACGAATGGAGGTGAGTCCGCTGTGAAGAACATCCTGATGTCGTCCCAGATGGGGCTCGCTTCCGTGCGCCGTAACACCGTTCTGCCCTGCGGCAGCCAGGTCTCCCTCGCCCGTGGCGCGGCAGCTCCGGTTCTGCAGGACAACCCTGCCCGCTTCTGGGTCGAGGCCGACCGCCGGTCCGCCCTGATCGCTTTCGCGACAGAGGCCCCGGCCGTCCCGACCCTTGTGGGCGCCAGCTACGCAGCAACGACCAAGCACATCGGAAACGGTGGACTGCGCGGTCCGCAACCCTGGAGGCATCCTCCGGTCATAATCTGACCGAGGAAAGAGCCTTCAGGCCGCGGATCCGCACCAGGATCCGCGGCCTTCTTGTTTGTCCGCGTCATTCCTGACCCCCACCCAAGAGGTAGCCGAAGATCAACACCTAGCTGAGAGGTGAAACAGATGGGGGCCCAGACGGTCATGGACCTGATCGACGAAGCCACAATCCCCTGTCGTACCGACCCCGACCTGTGGTTCGCCGAGTCTCCGGAGGATGTGGAGTTCGCCAAGGCGCTCTGCGGAGGCTGCCCGATCCGCCAGGCCTGCCTGGCCCGCGCGCTGGAGCGCGAGGAGCCATGGGGAGTCTGGGGCGGCGAGCTCGTCCTGCGGGGGGCGATCGTCCCCCGGAAGCGTCCGCGCGGACGTCCGCGTAAGAACCCGGTCGCCGCCTGAACAATCCGGTCATCGCCCAGACCACCGAGAACTCGATCAACCAGGAATCACACGTTCCCGAAAGGACCACTCCGATGAGCTACTTCAACACCACGGGACTCGACCTGCCGTCTATACAAGAAGAACTGGTACGTGACCGAATACGGACCCTCCACCGCGAGGCGGAGGAGCATCGCAGGGCCGCCGGACTTCAACGTCTCCAACGCGCCCAGCGTGGTGCGGAACGCGCCTCGGCGCGCCTGCGCACCGCGCTCCTACGCCTCGTCTGATCCGTGCGGATCGGCGGCGACGCATAACGGACGCACCGCGGAACACGGCAGATGAATGAGGGGTGACCCGCTCCGGCGGGCCACCCCTCACGCGTCTCGACGGTGCACCCTGCACGGGTCTCGCCGGGCCGCCACTTATGCGTTTTACCGGGGGCCGCCCTGCACTGGTCTCGCCGGGTCGCCACTCATGCGGTTCGGCGGGTCGCCGCTCATGGGCCTCGCCGAACCGCCCCTTACGCGTCTCGCCGGGTCGTCTCCGGTCAGGCGCTGGCGAGGGTGGGCTCTCCCGTATCCTCGTCGGCGAATCCGGGGACCCAGCGGATGACCTCCTGGCGGAAACGGGCGGTGGCGCCGAGCTGGCAGAGCACGCCGATCCCCGCCGTGTGCACCCGATGGATGAGGACGTACGACACGGGCAGGTTGAGCTGGCGCACCACGTTGCCCGGACGCAGGTCGGTGGCCATGGCGGCCTGCTGCTGGAGCCACTCCCTGCTGAAGGAGAACTCCTCCACGGAGGTCGGCTCGACGTAGGGGGCGAGGAAAGCCCGCAGGGCTTCGGTGTCGATCTCGATGTGCGGGCGGATGAACCCCTCGTCACGCAGGCCCCGGACCACGGTCTCCATGTCGCCGTTGTTGAAGATGCGGGTCAGCTTCCCGAAGAGCGGCGGGTATCCGTCGGGCAGCCGGTTGACCGCGCCGAAGTCGAGCACGCACATCCTGCCGTCGTCGAGGATCCGGAAGTTGCCCGGATGGGGGTCGGCGTGGAGCATGCCCAGCCGGGCCGGTGAGGAGAACAGGAACCGGACGAGCTGGAGCCCGGCCCGATCGCGCTCCTCCTGGGTGCCGCCGGTGATGATCCGTGACAGCGGGGTGGCGTCGACCCATTCGGAGACGAGCACCTGCTCGTTGGCGGCGATGACATCCGGGATCAGAAAGTCGGGGTCGTCCTTGAACTCCTGGGCGAAGGCGTGCTGCGCCTCGGCCTCGCGCAGGTAGTCGAGCTCCTCGATCACCCGCTCGCGCAGCTCGCTCAGGACCGCCTTGATGTCGAGACCGGGCAGTAGCACCCCGAAGAGCTTGCCGAGCCTGGCCAGCTGGGTGAAGTCGGAGAGCAGGGCCTTTCCCGCTCCCGGATACTGGATCTTGACCGCGACCGTCCGGCCGTCGTGCCAGACCGCCTTGTGCACCTGCCCGATCGAAGCGGCCGCGGTGGGCTTGTCGTCGAATGACTGGAAGTTCTCCCGCCAGTCGTCCCCCAACTGCTCGACGAGAACCTTGTGCACGGTCGTGATGGGAAGCGGCGGAGCCGCGTCCTGGAGCTTGGTCAGGGTCGCACGGTAGGGGCCGGCGATCTCGGTGGGCAGTGCCGCCTCGAAGATGGACAGCGCCTGGCCGAGCTTCATCGCCCCGCCCTTGAGCTCTCCGAGAACCTTGAAGATCTGCTCGGCGGTGCGTTCCTGGATTTCCTGGGCGACGATCTCGGCCGACTTGCCGCCGATCCGTTTCCCGAGGCCGAGAGCGGTACGGCCGGCGAACCCGATGGGAAGGGCCGCCAGCTTTGCAGAGCGCGCAACGGCGCGACGCGGAAGGTCACTCACCTCGGTTAGCGGCGTGTCCCCCGTTACAGCGAGACGCCGCTCCCTCCCTTCGCTGTGCTTGTCCGTCAGCGGCAGGTAGCCGACGCGACCATTGTTAGCGAACCCAACTCGTTTCGGAAGCAACGACATTGAGGATGAACACTCCAGGATCGCCTTTTCCACGTCCAATCTGGCAATACTTCCATTGTGCTGTTTGTCACAACGGGTTCACGGCCGTCTATCCAAGCAAGCGCATGACCGGTGGCCGATGCCGCCACCAGCGTGGACAGCGTCGTCCCGCACGCGATCTCCCCTGCGGGGAAGCCGCCCAGGCGCGCACTGACAATGGGCCAGCCGGGGTCGCGATCGCGTCGCGTCAAATCTAGGCAGTGCAGGCACGTGCTCCGTCCAGGTAGTACCAGCGGACCGACCGAACCGAAGGCCTCGAAGGCGGTTGCCAGCAAATGTGGGATCCCCCACTCGACGAGTTCCCTGACCAGGAGGCCGTCCAGGGGCACCACCGGAGCGAGCACCGCCAGGTCGGGTGGCCTGGCTCCGTCGGCCAGCTGGGCGGCGCCGTCGCCGGTCGACGCCGTGAGGCCGGGCGCCAGCCTCCTGGCCACCGCGACCGCACCGTCCTGCCTGCTCATCCCCACCTCCGTCCAGCCGAGCCCGCCGGGGACGACATCCCGTCGCCGGGTCGTACCGGGATCGACGACGCAGATGTGGCCGACCCCTGAGGCGGCGAGCAGGGCGACGACCTGCGCGCCCACCCGGCCCGCGCCGTAGACCCGCACCCGGGCCTGCTGCCTGCGTTCCAGCACGGCAAGCCCTCCGTCGACCGTGCCGGGGGAGAGGGAGAGCGCGTCCAGATCGGGCTGGAGCCGGTCGCGCTCGGCCATCACGAGCGCGCGCAGCGGGCCGGGACCCGCCGCCGCGTCGTCCACCACCCCCCGGCTGACCAGCAGATCGAGCAGGGTCCGGCCGCGCTCCTCGCCGAGACCCGCGTCGGTGGCGCCGGCCAGCACGCCCGCGAGATCCCTTACGCCGTCGAGACTCTCCACCCAGCGGCGGACCTCCGGCTCCAGATCGCTCAGCACCACCGCGTGCCGGGGATGCAGGCCGAACTGCAGGGTGCGTCGGTCACGGGCGACGCGGCGCAGCGCGGGCTTCAGGCGTGGTCGCATCAGGGTGCCTTTCCTCGAAGGGGGCAGCCTGCGGGAGAGCCGGTGAGCAGGCTGGCCGGGCGTGCCAGCGTGCCATGCCCCCGCGGGCTCCCGGACGTCTTTCCCGCCGCCTGTGGATAACTCCTGTCCTGTGGACAACTTCCGCCGGGCAGGGTTTCCCGGCAGGCCCCTCGGCGGCCGGGCGGAAAACGCCGTGGGCTACGCTCCCCGGCATGAACGAGATCTTGATTGATCGGCGGGAGAACGGTGTCGCGGTGCTCACCCTGAACCTCCCTGACCTGCGCAATGCGATGACCGACGCGATGACCGCCCGGTGGCGGCAGGCCGTCGCCGGCCTCGCGGCGGACCGCGATCTGCGGTGCGTGGTCGTCACCGGAGAGGGGAAGGCGTTCTGCGCCGGGGGAGACCTGTCCTGGCTCGCGGAGCGGAGGACCGAGGACATCCCCGCCCTACGCGACCGGATGCTCGGCTTCTACCGGACCTGGCTGACGATCGCCGATCTGGAGGTGCCGACCATCGCCGCGGTCAACGGCGCCGCCGTCGGGGCGGGGTTGTGCCTCGCCCTCGCCTGTGACCTGGTCTACGCCGCCGAGGAGGCCAAGCTGCTCGCCCCCTTCACCTCGCTCGGCCTGCACCCCGGCATGGCGGCCACCTATCTGCTGCCCAGGGTCGCCGGGGTGGGTGTGGCCAGGGAGATGTTGCTCACAGGGCGGACGATGACAGGGCTGGAGGCGGCCTCCGCGGGGCTGGTGAACAGGGCGTTTCCCCGCGAGTCGCTGATGGCCGAGGTACTGGGCATCGCGTCGCGGATCGCCGCCAACGCGCCGATCGCCACCCGGCTCACCAAAGTCGCCCTCGCGGGCGGCGGGCACGCCGACCTCGACGCCGCGCTGCGTTGGGAGTCCCTTGCCCAGCCGGTCACCATGGCCTCCGACGACATGCTCGAAGGACTGGCGGCTCAGCGAGAACAGCGGGTCCCGCGATTCGGCAACGCGTGAGACGGCTGATATCCAGGTTAATTAGATAAGTTGTGACCACGCTTGATCGCTCCCGCCGAACAATCGGTGAACGGGGATTGACCAGCGGGAACGTGTTCTACCCCCTGGTGTGAATTCGCCATTCTCGGCTACCGTTCATATGTGCCCCCCGAGACAGTCGAGGTCCGCCGAAGTTCTCGCCGCCGGCGGACGGTTTCTGCGTACCGCGACGGTGAGAAAACGATCGTGCTCCTCCCCGCCGGTCTGAGTAGCACCGACGAGGAACAGTGGGTGCGCCGTATGCTCGATCGACTCGCGGCCAAGGAGCAGCGCAGACGTCCCTCGGACGACGACCTCCTCGATCGAGCCGTCGAGCTGTCGGCCCGCTACCTGGGCGGGGAGGCGAAACCGTCGAGCGTGCGCTGGGTGGAGAACCAGAAGCACCGTTGGGGCTCGTGCACTCCGGATCACGGAACCATCAGGATCTCCACGCGCCTGAGAGGCATGCCCTCGTGGGTGGTGGACTATGTGATCATGCACGAGCTCGTCCACCTGCTGGTGCCGAGTCACGGTTCGCGCTTCTGGGCGCTCGTGGAACGATATCCCAAGGCCGAGCGGGCACGTGGCTTCCTGGAGGGATTCTCCACGGCGGCCCACGGCTCCGCGGAGGAATGGTGACAGAGGATCGAGTGGTGGCCGTTCTCGTCACGCCCTCCGTGGCGGACGCGGCCCCGCCGGGAATCGACGCCGCCGACTTCCTGACCGCCGTCGCCGAGGACACCTACGAACTCGTCGCCGGGCTCGACTTCGTCTCACCGATCGTGGTGACGAGCGTACCGGGCATGGAGGAGATCGTCTGGCCGGGCACCCCTGTCGTTGAGATCCCCGACCTCTCGGGGAGCGCCCTGGTCGAGGCGGCCTTCGCCGCCCTGCCCCACGGCGAGCAGGCGGTCCTGCTGAGCGCCGACGCGCCCGACCTGCCTCCGCTGCTCATCGGCAAGCTCTTCCGCGAACTCGGCCGGGCACGGATCGCCGTCTGCCCTGCCGCGGGCGGTGGCACGGTGGCGCTGGCCGCCCACCTGCCCTACCCGGGCTGGGCCTCGGTGGGCTTCGACGACCTCGACCCGGTCAAGGCGCTCCGTGCCTCGGCGCCCGGCAGCCGTATGGTCGCCAGGGGGCCCGGCTGGCATCGCCTGCGCGCTCCCGGAGACCTCCACCTCCTCGACCCGGGCCTCGAAGGCTGGGACAACACCCGGGCGCTGCTCTCGGCCTGAGCGGCCCGGGTGCCCGAGCCGTCAGAGCGAGGGCAGGCGTAGGTCGGCGAAGACGGCCCGGTGATCGGTGCCGGGAACGCTGTGCACGCTGACCGCGTTCACGCCCACCCGCCGGTCCACCACGACATGGTCGATCGTGATCAGCGGCGGGACGCGCTTGTTGACCGGCCAGGTGGGGGTCAGCCCCTCTCCGGCGCTGTCGGCCGCGTCCTGATAGCCGCGGCCAAGAAAACGGCGCATGGCCGCGTGGTCGAGGCTGGCGTTGAAATCGCCCGCGAGGATGCGGATCGTGTCGGGCGCGGCGGAGGGCAGGGCGTCCAGCGCCGCCGTCCAGTCGTACACCTGCCTGCCCAGCGGCGGGAAGGGGTGCACGTCGATGATCTCGACGGGCTTGGCGCCGGGGACGGTCATCAGCGCGGCGGGCATGTTGTGCCCGATCGCCTCGAACAGGTTCTCCCTGGGGGTCAGCGGATACCGGGAGTACAGGCCGCTGCCGCCGGCGCTCCACTCCGGCTCCAGCACCTGGTACGGCATGACGCCGCCAAGACCGGCCGCCTCCAGCTTCTCGACCATTCCCGGGGTCAGCTCCTGGGTGCTCAGCACGTCCGGGTCCAGCCGCCGGACCAGATCCATCACGGCGTCGGGCTCGGCATGCCCGAACAGCGTGTTGAGCGTCAGCACCCGCAGCGGCGTTCCCGTCACCACATCCCCGGAGCGAAAGGCCCTGGGGAGCACGCTGAGGCCGAGCGCCGCGGTGGTGACCAGCGCGACGGCCGTCGCGGCCCGGTTACGGGTCAGCACGGACAGCAGCACCGGTACGAGCGAGGCGGCCGCCACGTACGGGGTACCGGTCATGAGCTGGGTGGTCAGCGAGTCGCGTTCGAGTCCGGCCACCCGGGCCACCGCCCAGGCGGCGAACGGCGTCACCGCGGCCCAGGCGAGGGATTTGGGGATCCTCCAGCGCCGCGGCGGCGTCACGACCGCGCCTCTGGCGCTCCTGTCAGCCGCGATGTCTACGCTCACAGTGCCCCGATCCGCTCTGTACAGCCTGATTGGGAACGAAGATATCCAGGCAGAGGTGAGACAAGCATAAAACGGTCCAACGCCCGCGGAAGACGGCCGGAAATCGACCGATTCATCGGAATCTATGCGTTCCGGGAAGCCGCCGAGACCGGGAACCCCCGGTGGCCACCGCGCCGCCCGGTGCGCTCGTCGCCGAGCCGCACAGGGCGAGCGTCCAGCCATCCGGAGCCGCGGTGGCACCGAGCCGCAAGAGCCCGAGCCGGTACCGGGTCGGGCTCCCGGTCAACCGGAGCGCAGGGCCTCGCGGGCGCGGCGGGCCAGGCGGCGGGTCGCCTCGTCGGAGAGTTCGGGGATCTCGTCCACGAGGAACCAGCGCAGGTCGAGCGACTCGGCGCTGATCACGGCCTCGACGTCCGCGGGGGCGACCGCGCCGTACTCCACGTCCAGATGGCTGCTGTGCGGCGGATGGCACCAGACCCGGTGCCGGTCGAGTGCCAGCGGGCCGGGCAGCAGCCGCAGGCCCGGAATACCGGACTCCTCGGTGGCCTCACGCATCGCCGCCGCCTCAAGGGAGACATCGCCGCGCTCGCAGTGGCCGCCCATGGGCAGCCACATCCCGGCCTTGGGGTGCAGCGTCAGCAGAACCCGCTCGCCGTCGTGGGAGAGCACCGCGGTCGTGGCCGTCAGGTGACCGGTGACGCACTCGCGCCACATCGCGTCCTCATGGGCGTGTACGTGATCCAGGAACTCCTTGCGGAGGATCTCCTCCTCCGCCGTGGGCGCGGTCCACCCCGTGAGCACGTCCCGCGCGTCGGCGCGCAGGCTCACGCGCCGCCCCCACCTGCGTCGCCCTTGTCATCGCCCTTGTCATCGTCCTCGCCGGGAGTGGCGGGAGGCTCGCGCAGAGATCCCTCCAGGGACGACAGGTCGAGCTCGGGCTCGCCCCGTACGAACCTCTCGGGGTTGTCGAGGTCGTCGGCGGTGGGCATGAGGTCGGGGTGGCTCCAGACCGCGTCGCGGCCGTCGATGCCCCGGTCGGATTCCAACGCCTGCCACAGGGTGGCGGCCTCGCGCAGGCGGCGGGGCCGGAGTTCGAGGCCGACGAGCGTGGCGAAGGTCTGCTCCGCGGGGCCGCCGGTCGCCCTGCGGCGCCGTACGGTCTCCGCCAGCGCCGTCGCCGAGGGGAGCTTGCCGTCCGCGGCGCCGTCCACGACGGTGCCGACCCAGCCCTCGACGAGAGCGAGCATGGTCTCCAGCCGGGACAGGGCGGCCTTCTGCCGCTCGGTCTCCTCGGGCTTGAGCAGGTTGCCGCCGCTCAGCGCCTGCTGGAGCTGCTCGGGATTGTTGAGATCGAGCCCGCGGAGCTGCTCCTCCAGGGCGGAGGCGTCCACCGTGATGCCCCTGGCATACTCCTCCACGGCTCCGAGCAGGTGCGCGCGCAGCCACGGCACGTGCTGGAACAGCCGGTGGTGGGCCGCCTCGCGCAGGGCGAGATAGAGGCGGATCTCCTCGGCGGGGGTCTCCAGACCCTGGCTGAACGCCGAGATGCCGCCGGGCAGCAGGGCGGCGTTGTCCGACAGCGGCAGGCCGATGTCGGTGGCGCCGATCACCTCCAGGGCGAGCGAGCCGATGGCCTGGCCGATCTGCTGGCCGACCATCATGCCGCCCATCTGCTTCATCATCCCCATCAGCGGCCCGGCCATGGCCTGAGCCTCCGGGGGCAGACCGGAGGCGCCGAGCGTGCCGCTCATGGTCTCGACCATGCGGGCGGCGATCGGGTCACAGAGCTTCTGCCAGACGGGGACGGTCTTCTCGATCCATTCCGAACGGCTCCACGCCTGAGGGTTGCTCACCCCGCTCGGTAGGGAGGTGGCCTCGTTGAGCCAAAGGTCGGCCAGATTCAGGGCGTCGACGACCTGGCGTCGCTCGCCCTCCATGACACTGGGATCGCCTTCGGCGACCACGACGTGCCGTGCGATGTTCTTCGCCATGTCCCAGTTGACGGGACCTGAGGTCGGCGGAGCGGAGAGCATGTCGGCGAACTGGCGCATTGCCGCTGCGATCTGCTCCGGGTCGCCGAACATGGCGAACGGATTGTCGTTGGGGTCGTTTTCCCGACCTGGCAAGTCAGTCACCGCTCTACCTCGTGCAGGATGGAGGAGTCCACATCCGCCACGTTATCCGTCGCATGGCGGGTCAGTGCAAAGTGAGGACCTGGTGCCTACCTCGAAACGCTCCCGGCCCCCTGTCGTCGCCGTCACCGGCGCCGCCTCGGGCCTAGGCCGTGCTTTCCTCGCGAAGGTCGCCTCGTCTGCGGATTTCCGCAGGGTTGTGGCCATCGACGAGCAGCGCGGCGATGTGCCCGATGTCACATGGCGGGTGCTCGATGTTCGAGATCCGCTCTTGGCGAACCGCATATCCGATATTGACGTGCTCGTGCACCTGGCCGGTGACTACGCGCTCGACGCCGACCCCGCGGAGCGGCGCGCCTACAACCTGCGCGCGGCCCAGACGGTGCTCACCGCCAGCGCCGCGGCGAGGGTGCGGCGGGTCGTGCTGGTCACCAGCGCCATGGTGTACGGAGCCGTACCCGACAATCCCGTCCCGCTGCCTGAGGGTTCCGAGGTCGCCGCCGAGCCGGATACGGGCATGGTCGGCGACCATCTGGAGATCGAGGCACTGGCCCGGCGCTCCCTGCGCAGCCACCCCGGTCTCGACGTGACCGTGGTCAGACCCGCGGCCGTGGTCGGCCCCGGTGTCGACAGCGTGGTGACCCGGCACTTCGAGGCGCCCCGGCTGCTGACCGTCAAGGGATGCAACCCTCGCTGGCAGTTCTGCCACGTGGACGACCTGGTCTCGGTCCTTGAGATGGCGGCGCTCGGCACGGTCTCCGGGGTGGTGGCCGTCGGAGGCGAGGGCTGGCTGGAGCAGGAGCAGGTGGAGGAGATCTCCGGGCTGCGCCGGCTGGAACTGCCCGCGGGGCTGACCTTCGGAACCGCCCAGCGCCTGCATCGCCTTGGCATCACCCCGGCTCCGGCCACCGACCTGCACTACGTCGTCTACCCCTGGGTGGTCGACTGCGCGACGCTGCGCGAGGTCGGCTGGAAGCCGATGTGGACCAACGAGGCCGCGTTCGAGCAGCTCCTGGAGCTGCGTGGTGGCAGGCACGCCGTCGTGGGCCGCCGCCTGTCCGGCAAGGAGGCCACGCTCACCGCGGCCGGCGCCACCGTCGCCGTCCTGGGCACCGCGGCGATCGTCCGCGCCGCCCGCAAGAAGCGCCGCCCCTGACGGCCCACCCAAGGAGCCCGAGCGAACTCCCGCAGGGCCGTGCCGACAACCGGACCAAGGACTCCCATGAGGACGTGCCCCATGCCTCCCCTTGGGGGACTTCCCGTGAGGCCGCGCCGGGGACTGGACTGAGGAGAGCGGGGTCGTGAGGAACGAACGACCCCGCTCGACGAGGGAAGGAGCCGGATCCCAGCGGCCGAACCGCGACGCGCCAGCGTCGCAATCGGCGCTGTCCTACGTGGGGATGAGGGGGATATCCGCCTGTGGCAGGGTGGCTGGGCAGGAAGGGCACCTAAGTTGGTTGTGTGCGCAACACCATCGGTAGCCTGCGGGCCTGGTTCCGCGGGCATCCGCTGATCCCTGATCTGCTCCTCGGGGGGGCGCTGGCGGCCGCCTCGGTTCCCTTCGCCCACGTCGCCCAGGTTTTCGGCGATCCGGCCCGTCTCGGGGAGCCGGACGCGATGAGCCTCGCCCTGATCGTGACCGGTTGCCTGTCGGTGGCGCTGCGCCGCCACTGGCCTTTCCTGCTGCTCTGTCTGGTCTGCCTGATCGAGATCACGCTGGCCGCGGCGGGACGGAACCCCTCCCTGCTCTGGCTCGCCGCCCTGGTGCTGGTCTACACGATCGCCGTCCGGCGCGGCCTGGCGGTCAGCCTGTGCGCTCCCGCACTGGCCCTGGCCGGCCACTTCCTGTCTGCGGCGGCCGGCGGCGGGCTTGGCGAGTGGAGCACCCACCTGCTGATGGTCGTCTTCGCCGTCTCCCTGTGGATCGCCGGCCGGAACGTGCGGCTGCGCCGGGCCTACCAGGCGGAGCTGCACGACCGGGCACGGCGCATGGAGCACATCCGGGAGGCCGACACCCGGGCGGCCAGGGCCGAGGAGCGCTCCCGCATCGCCCGTGAGCTGCACGACGTGGTGGCCCATCACGTGAGCGTGATGACCGTCCAGGCCGCCGCGGCACGCCGGGTGCTGGCCGGAAACCCCGAGGGGGCCCGGGAGGCCCTGTCGGCGATCGAGGAGCTTGGCCGGACCGCGATGTCGGAGATGCGCAGCCTCGTGGGCGTGCTCAGAACCGACGCGGCGCCCGCCGAGCGCAATCCGCAGCCGGGGATGCGTGAGATTCCCGCCCTGGTCGACCAGATGCGCGAGGCGGGGCTGCGGACACAGCTGTGGATCGAGGACGAGCGCGGGACCGCGGGGGCACTGCCGCCCGGGGTCGACCTGGCCGCGTACAGGCTGGTGCAGGAGGCCCTGACCAACAGCCTGCGGCACGCGGGGCCGCAGGCACGAGCCTGGGTGACGGTGCGGCACGAGTCAGGCGAGCTGGCCGTGCGGGTCACCGACGACGGCCTCGGCCAGAAAACGGGCGAAACGAGCGAGGGGGCGACCGGTCACGGGCTGGTGGGCATCCGCGAACGCGTTGCCCTCTATGGTGGACTTCTGAGGATCGGCCCACGTCCCGAGGGCGGATTCGAGGTTGATGCCCGGTTCCCCCTCAAGGACACATAATGACGATCAGAGTGCTGCTGGTGGACGACCAGCCACTCCTGCGCACCGGTTTCCGCCTGATCCTCGAGGCCGAACCCGACCTCACCGTGGTCGGTGAGGCGGGGGACGGCAAGGCCGCACAGGACCAGTCGCGGGCACTGCTGCCCGACGTGGTGCTGATGGACATCCGGATGCCGGGCGTGGACGGCATCGAGGCGACCCGCCGGATCGTACGGGAGGCCGCCGGAGGTGCGCACGTGCCCCGGGTGCTGGTGCTGACGACCTTCGACCTGGACGAGTACATCGTGGAGGCGCTGCGCGCCGGAGCCAGCGGCTTCCTGCTGAAGGACGTCCCGCCGGAGGAACTGGTACAGGCCATCCGGGTGGTGGCGGCCGGCGACGCCATCGTCGCGCCGAGCATCACCAGGCGGCTGCTGGACAAGTTCGGCGCACACCTGCCGACCCACCGGCAGTCCACCCCCACTCGCCTGGAGCGGCTGACCGAGCGTGAGCTGGAGGTGCTCAAGCTGATCGCCAAGGGCATGTCCAACGCGGAGATCGCCGCCGAACTGGTGGTGAGCGAGACGACGGTCAAGACCCACGTCGGCAACGTGCTCACCAAGCTGAGCCTGCGCGACCGCGTCCAGGCCGTCGTCCTCGCCTACGAGACCGGTCTGATCACCCCCGGCTCGCCTCCCTGACCCGGCAACCGGCGCGGACGGGCGCGCCCGCGCACCAGCCGGTCAGCACGGCGAGTGCGCGGGCCTGGGCCGGGATCGGTCAGTCCGAGACGGCCTGCAGGGGCGGCTGCTCCTTGGGGGCGTTCTCCGGGAAGTGACAGGCCACCTGATGGCCCGCCGCCAGCTCTGCCAGCGGCGGTTCCACGGTCTTGCAGATCTCCTGGGCCTTCCAGCACCGGGTGTGGAAGCGACAGGCCGGCGGGGGGTTGAGCGGGCTGGGCACGTCGCCCTGGAGGCGGATGCGCTCGCGCCCCTCACGCCGTTTGACGTCCGGGATGGGGACCGCGGACATCAGCGCGGTGGTGTAGGGGTGCATGGGCGACTCGTACAGGCTCTTACGGTCCGCCAGCTCGACGATCTTGCCGAGATACATGACCGCGACCCGGTCGCTGATGTGCCGGACCACCGACAGGTCGTGCGCGATGACCACGTAGGTCAGGTCGAGCTCGTTCTGCAGGTCTTCCAGAAGATTGACGACCTGGGCCTGGATCGACACGTCCAGCGCGGACACCGGCTCGTCGGCGACGATGAGCTTGGGCTTGAGCGCGAGCGTGCGGGCGATGCCGATGCGCTGGCGCTGGCCACCGGAGAACTCGTGCGGGTAACGGTTGTAGTGCTCGGGGTTGAGACCGACCAGGGCGAGGATGTCCTGGACTTCCTTCTTGATCCCCTGTTCGGTCTTGATCCCCTGGATACGGAACGGCGCACCGACGATGGCGCCGACCGTGTGGCGGGGGTTGAGCGAGGAGTAGGGGTCCTGGAAGATGATCTGCATGTCGCGCCGGAGTGGCCTGATCTTGGACTGCGACATGTGAGTGATGTCGTGGCCCTCGAAGACGACCTTCCCGCCGGTCGGCTCGATGAGCCTGGTGATCATGCGACCCGTCGTGGTCTTGCCACAGCCGGACTCGCCCACCAGGCCGAGGGTCTCCCCCTTGAGGACGTCGAAGCTGATCCCGTCGACCGCTTTGACCGCACCGACCTGGCGTTTGAGCAGGCCCTTGGTGACTGGGAAGTGCTTCTCCAGCCCTTGCACTGACAGAATTGGCTCGGTCACAGACTTTCCGTTCGTCGAACGCGCGTCTCGCTCGCTCACGAGGACTCCAGGTTCACTTTGATCTCGTTCTCCCAGATGTCCCGCCTGACCTCGTAGGGCAGGTGGCACCGGACCAGATGGCCACCGTCGCTCTCGAGCAGCTCGGGCACCTCGGTGCTCGACTTCCCTCCGGTGCGGTCGGCATAGGCGCAGCGCGGGTGGAAGGCGCACCCGGTGGGCACGTTGATCAGCGAGGGGGGAGTGCCCTTGATCGGCAGCAGCCGCTCGGTCCGCTCCCGGTCCAGACGTGGCATCGATCCCAGCAGGCCCCACGTGTAGGGATGTTCGGGCCGCTCGAAGATGTCCTCCGCCGTGCCGTACTCGATGCCCTTCCCGCCGTACATCACCAGGATGTCGTCCGACAACTCCGCGACGACACCCAGGTCGTGGGTGATGACGATCAGTGCGGCGTTGAAGTCACGCTGCAGGTCGCGCATCAGGTCCAGGATCTGTGCCTGGACCGTCACGTCGAGAGCCGTGGTCGGCTCGTCCGCGATCAGCAGTTCCGGGTCGCAGGAGAGCGCCATGGCGATCATCGCACGCTGGCGCATGCCGCCGGAGAACTCGTGCGGATAGCTGTCGACGCGCTTTTCCGGCTGCGGGATGCCCACCCGGCCCAGCATGTCGATGGCGTGCTTGCGCGCGACCTTCTTGCTGACCTGGTGGTGGATCCGGTACGCCTCCACGATCTGCGCGCCCACCGTGTAGAAGGGGTGCATCGCCGAGAGCGGATCCTGGAAGATCATCGCCATCTTCTTGCCGCGCAACGTCCGGACGTGGTCGGCGGAGGCGGTGACGAGTTCCTCACCGTCCAGCCAGATCTCACCGGAGATCTTCGCCCGGCCGCCCTTGTGCAGGCCGAGGATGCCCAGCGAGGTGACGCTCTTGCCGGATCCGGACTCGCCCACGATGCCGAGCGTCTTACCGCGCTCCAGCTGGAAGGAGAGCCCGTCGACGGACTTGACCAGGCCGTCGTCCGTCGGAAAGTGGATCCGCAGGTCCCTCAGTTCGAGAAAGCTCGACGGAGCGCTCATCCCAGCCTCACCCTCGGGTCGACCACCGCGTACAGCAGGTCGACGATCAGACTGGCCAGCACGACGAAGAGCGCCGCGACCATGGTGACACCCATGATCTTCGGAAGGTCGTTCGTCACGATGGCCTGGACGGCGTAGTCACCGATGCCCTTCAGCGAGAACGTGCTCTCGGTGAGCACCGCGCCGCCGAGCAGCAGGCCGAGGTCCAGACCGAAGATCGTCAGGATGGGGGTCAGCGCGGCGCGCAGGCCGTGCTTGACGACCACCCTGGACTCCTGCATGCCCTTGGCCCTGGCCGTGCGGATGTAGTCCTCGCTCATGGTCTCCAGCATTCCCGCCCTGGTCAGACGCGCGTAGGACGCGGCATAGAGGAATGCGAGGGTGATCCATGGCAGGAGGAGGCTGTAGGCCCATTCCACCGGATTCTCCAGGAACGGCGTGAAGCTGCCGCCCGGCGCGGTGATACCTAACCCGTAGCTGAAGACGACGAGGGAGACGATGCCGGTGAAGAAGACCGGCAGGGAGACCCCGGCGAGCGCGATGCTCATCGCCGCCCGGTCGAAGACCGTGCCTTTTCGCAGCGCGGACAGCACGCCTGTCGCGACGCCGCAGAGCAACCAGATGACCGACGCGCCCAGGGCGAGCGAGAGGGTCACCGGGATGCGATCCACCAGGTCGGGCCAGACCGGCTGCCTCTTGATGAAGGAGTAACCGAAACAGGGAGCGGGGCACTCCTCGATGGCGGCGCCGGTGTCGAACTCCGAGCCGACGAAGACACCTGAGATCCAGCGGCCGTACTGCACGGGAATCGGATCGTTGAACCCGAGTTTTTCCGCCGTGACCGCGATCATCTCCGCGTCGGCGGATCTGCCCATGTAACGGCTGGCGAAGTCCTCAGCCGTGGCGCCCGCGATACGGGGAACCACGAAGAAGATCGAGAACGTGACCATGCTCACGATGACGAGCATGAGCACCGCGCCGATCAGGCGCCGGATGATGTAAGTGACCACAGTCCCCCCGGCTCCAGGGGCCGGCCTTGTGGGCCGGCCCCTTCAAGCCTCGACTAACTGAACAGGATTTCCGACGGTTACTGGACGCCCAGGTTCAGGTAGTCGTACATGTCGAACGCGCCGGTGACGAAGACGTTCGTCGCACCCAGGGGGCGGACGAGGACACCCTTGGACCAGACCGAGGGCAGCACGTAGGCCTGCTCCATGACCCTCTGGTCGATCTCGCCCCAGAGCGCGTCACGCTTGGCGACATCGGTCTCCGTGAAGATCTGGTCGATCTTCGCGTCGATTTCCTTGTCCTTGATGCTGATGTTGTAGTTACCACCCGACTCACGGATGGTGCGGCTGTCGACGATCTGCGACATGAAGCCGAAGCCGTCGTTCCAGTCGGCGCCCCAGCCGTTGGTGGCCAGGCCGATGCCGTTCTTCTTCACGAAGTCCGGCTTGCCGGCGTAGAGCGCGAAGTAGTCACCGGTGGGGTAGCCCTTGAGCTCCAGCTTGATGCCGACCTTGGCCAGCGCCTGCTGAAGCGACTCGGCGGTCGCCTTCTCCTTGGGACGGTCGGCGCGGTAGGCCATGATGGTCTCGAAGCCGTCAGGCTTGCCACAGGCGGCGAGCGCGGCCTTGGCCTTCTCCACGTCGCCGGTGCCGGTCGGGTAGAGGTCCAGCTTCTTCCAGCCACCGATCGACGGCGGCATCAGGCCGGTCGCGATGTCACCGCCGGCGAACTCGCCGCCGTAGGCGTTCTGCAGACCCACCCGGTCGGCGCCGTAGATGATCGCCTTGCGGCACTCCACGTTGTCCAGCGGGGCCACGTCGGAGACGATCGAGGTGTACCAGGTGCGGGCGCCGGTGGGGTTGTCCGCCCGGGCCTTCAGCGCCGGGTCGCTCAGCACGCGACCGAGCGCGGCGGGCTGGACGCCCGAGCCGGCGAGGTCGATGTGCAGGTCGCCGGAGAGGATCCGGTTGTCCAGGTCGTCGGCGTTGACGCCGAGGGAGATCTCGTAGCTGTCCGGCAGCGCCTTGCGGATCGGGTCGGTCGCCGGGTCCCAGTGCTCGTTGCGGACCAGGGTGTACTGCTTGCCGGCCTCGACCTTGTCGAACTTGTAGGGGCCGGAGGCCATCACGTGCTCGCGGTACTTGACGCCGGTGTCCTTGTCCTTGGGGACCGGGATCGTGCCGGGCAGGGCCGCGAAGTTGTCGAAGCCGCCGTAGGCCTTCTTCAGGTGGAAGACGATCGTCTGGTCGTCCGGCGTCTCGATCGCGGAGTCGGTGTTGACGTCCGGGGTCTTGTAGACGCTCTTGAAGTCCTTCGGCAGGTCCAGCCAGTCGTTGAAGTACGTCGGGCCGTTGACCAGCGTCTCCTTGTCCATGGAGCGCAGGACCGCGTACTTGACGTCCTTGGACGTGATCGGCGTGCCGTCCTCGAACTTCAGACCGGCGCGGAGCTTGTAGGTCCAGGTCTTGCCGCCGTCACTCGACTCGCCCAGGTTCTCGGCCAGGTCGGGGGAGAGCTTGCGGCCCTCGGCACCGGGAGCCGGGGTGTAGGTCACCAGCGAACGACCGTAGATCCGGACAAGGTTCCAGGAGAGCGCGTAGTAGGTGTCACCGGGGTCCACCGAGTCCCAGTCCTCGGAGATGGCCAGCTTCAGGACGCCCCCCTTCTTGTCAGAAGGGTTGAACACCGCCTCGAGTCCGGCGTTGAACGCGTCCGCGGCCGCCGGCGCGGCCGACGAACCATCGGCCGGCTTCGTCTCGCTGCCGCCGCCGCCACAGGCGGAGAGCCCCAGGGAGAGAGCGGCACCCGCGGCCGCGAAGGCCAGTGCGGATCTCTTGTTCATTTACTTGCACCCCTTGTTAATTCCAGGAGAACGGGAGGTTGAGGGTCAGCGGGACGATTTCGGGTCGAGGGCATCGCGCAGCCCGTCGCCGAAGAGATTGAAGGCCAGCACCGTGATGAAAATCGCCATACCGGGGAAGAACATGAAATGCGGCACGTTGTAGAACTTCACCGCCTGCGAGATCATGCCTCCCCAGGTCGCCGTGGGCGCCTGGATACCGACTCCCAGGAACGAGAGCGCCGCCTCGAACATGACATTCGTCGGAATGAGCAACGTCGCGTAGATGAGAATCGGCGCGATCAGATTCGGCAGGATCTCACGGAACAGGATGTACGGTCCGCGGGCGCCCAGGCTACGGGCGGCGTCGACGAATTCGCGTTCCCGCAGTGACAGTGTCTGGCCTCGGATGATCCTGCCGATGTACGGCCAGTTGAAGAAACCGATCACGAAGATCATCAGGCCGATGCGCAGCGTGTCGCCCTTCACCCCGAGGCTCTGCTCGAACTGGCCGAGGACACCGACCAGGGCCATCGCGAAGACGAGCAGGGGGAAGGCGAGGAAGACGTCCATCGTGCGGCTGATCACGGTGTCGGCCCAGCCACCGAAGTAACCGGCCATCACGCCCATGACGGTGCCGATGACCACCGAGAGCAGGGTGGCGAGGACCGCGATCAGCAGCGAGATCCGCGCTCCGTAGACAACCCTGCTGAAAAGGTCACGACCGTTGACCGGCTCCACCCCGAACAGGAACTCCCCGCTGATGCCCGTGCCGCCCTTGGGCGTCATGGTGGAGGTGTCGATCATCTCCTGGTGGAACTCGTTCGGCGGATGACCGAACAGGTCCACGATCAGCGGAGCGAAGATCGCAATGACGATCAGCAGAACGACCACGCCCGCACCGACGAGCGCGACCTTGTCGCGTTTCAGATGCATCCATGCGATCTGCCCGAGCGAGCGGCCTTGGACGGCCTTCACGCCCGCTCCCGCGAGCACTGCCTCCGGTGAGACCTCGGTGGTCTTACCGGGGGCGTCGAGCGGTGCGGTCATACAGTTGGCCCCCTGGATCCCAGACGACGTTGTCCGTCAACGCGTTTCCCGGGTCGGGTAGCGCGCCGTAAGTCTACGGGCCAGCAGTTCGTGGCCCCGTGCGCAGAATCTATGGGCTGAACTGCGCTGACCAGTCCTCTGGGGCGCTATGTGGCTTAACTGTGATTCACGTGAAATTCATTCGTTCTGATCTTGGAGCTAATGTCCGGAAGCCGTTCCGCTTCTGTCTTGGATTCGTGACATGGGAATGAACCGATTACTCAGCGTCACCCGATCCCGCGACGCTTGAGGATGTCCTCGATATCGGAGAAGTCCTCGTCGGCGGCCGGCTTCGCGGCGGGCCCGGAGGCGGGCGCGGGCGCGGCCTTGTGCTTGGGCAACGGCTGCGTGGCGGCCGTCGCGGCCCCGCCCCGCCCGCCGGGGC
>NZ_JBEXUE010000118.1:0-23693 GCF_040614275.1 Streptosporangium sp. NPDC006013 | reverse complement strand
GTCCCACCCTCCAGCTCCGCGACGGCCGCGCTCCAGCGGTCGCCTTCCGGCGGGGCGGCGACGGCGACGGGTTCGTGTCCGGTGCCGGACGGGTCTTTCACGGACGACATCAGGAGACGAGGCCCATCTCCGCGATGACCGCCTTGACCTTGGTCTGCTCCGCGGTGAGGAAGTCGGCGAACGGCTGCCCGGTCTGGAAGACGTCGGCCCAGCCGTTCTTGATCACCGCGTCCTTCCAGGCCGGCGAGTCGTGCATCTTGGTGACCAGCTCGGTGAGCTCCTTCTTCGCCTCGTCGTCCAGCCCGCCGGGCGCGACGAAGCCTCGCCAGTTGGCCAGTTCCACGTCCAGGCCGCCCTCCTTGAGGGTCGGGGCGTCCACGTTGTCGAGCCGGGCGGGCGAGCTGACCCCGAGGGCGCGTAGCTTGCCGGACTTCACGTGCTCGGCGAACTCGCCGATACCGGAGATCCCGGCCGCGACCTTCTCGCCGAGCAGCGCGTTGAGCGCCTCGCCGCCGCCGGAGTGGGCGATGTAGTTGACCTGCTTGGGGTCGATGCCCGCGGCCTTGGCCATCAGGCCCGCCACGATGTGGTCGGTACCTCCGGCGGAGCCACCCGCGATGGCGATCTTCGCGGGGTCCGCCTTCCACGCCGCCGTCAGGTCGGCCAGCGTCTTGTAGGGCGACCCTGCGGGAACCACGACGATCTCGTACTCCTCGGTCAGCTTCGCGATGGGCGTGGTGTCGGCCAGGGTGACCTTCGACTTGTTCTGCTCCACCGCACCGACCATCACCAGGCCCATGGTCATCAGCAGGTTGCCGTTGCCCTTCTCACCCGCGAGCTGGGCGAGGCCGATGGTGCCTCCCGCGCCCGGCACGTTGTAGATCTCGACCTTGCGGGACGGGTCGGCGGACTTCAACGCCTCTCCCGCGACGCGGGAGGTCTGGTCCCAGCCACCTCCCGGTGAGGCCGGAGCCATGATTCTCAGCGCGCTGGTACCTGAGCTTCCACCGGAACCGCAGGCGGTTAGGGCAGCGAGGGACAACACCGCGAGGGTGGCGAGTCTCCGAAGACGCATGGTCGAACTCCCAACAACATGAACAGAGCGTGGTGAGGATGGTGACCTCAGCCGGTCGCCGTGTCGATCCTTTGCGTGTTTGCCGTCGTATCGGTCATATTGGTCACACGCCCCCGCGACCTCGTCGTTATCTCGGGCTGCTTTCATCGACCTTCCCTGACCAGGGAGTCAACTCGTGCGACGCTTAGTCAACGCCTCGCTCGGCACCCAGCTTTTCGTGTTGCAGACAGTGATCGTGTTTCTCGCGGTCGGCGGTACGGCGGGCGTCTGGATGGAGCACACCCGTGAGCTGCTGGACCGGCAGTACCAGCAGCGTGCCCTGGCGATCGCCGAATCCGTGGCGGGGCTTCCCCAGGTGCGGGAGGCGTTCACCAGGGCGCGGCCCGAACTGAGCCTGCAGCCGATCGCGGCCGGGGTGCAGGCGGCCACCGGCGCCGACTACGTGGTGATCGCCAACCGGGACCAGATCCGCTACGCCCACCCCAACACGGCCCTGATCGGCAAGCGGCTGTCCACCGACGGCTCGCAGGTGATGACGGACGGGCACCCCTGGACCGGCATCCAGACGGGGACGCTCGGCCGCTCGGTGCGCGGCAAGGCGCCGATCTTCGACTCCTCGGGGAAGGTCATCGGCCTGGCCTCGGTCGGGATCCTGGAGGAGACCGTCGACGACCAGCTCGGCGCGGCGCTCCCGCCGCTGTTCTGGACCGTGCTCGCGGTCCTGGCCGCCGGGTCGGCCGCCGCCGCGCTGATCGTCCGGAGGGTTCGCCGTCAGACGTTCGGCCTGGAACCGGCTGAGATCGCGGCCCTGCTCGAACAGCGTGAGGGCGTGTTGCACGGCGTCAAGGAGGGGGTGCTCGCCCTTGATCTGGCGGGCCGGGTGACGCTGGTCAACGACGCGGCACGCGACCTGCTCGGACTCTCCCAGCACGACGTCGGCCGGAGCCTGGGGGAGATGCCGCTCTCCGGCCGGATGCGGGACGTGCTGGACGGTGTGGACCCCGGTGACGACCGGGTGGTGCTCCACCGTGACCGGGTGCTGGTGCTCAACCGGACCCCGGTGGCGGTACGGGAGCGGCAGAGCGGCTGGGTGGTCACCCTGCGGGATCGGACCGAGCTGGCGCGGCTGGCACGCGAGCTCGACCAGGCCAGCACCACGACCGGCGCGCTGCGCGCGCAGGCCCACGAGTTCGCCAACCGGATGCACACCGTGGTCGGCCTGCTGGAGCTCGGCGAGTACGAGACGGCCGTCAGTTACATCACCCAGACCACCGAGGCGTACAGCAGGCACGCCTCGGGCGTCCGGGAGAAGATCGCCGACCCGACGCTGGCCGCGCTGCTGCTGGCGAAGTCGGCAGAGGCGGCCGAGCGGGGCGCCACCCTGGTGCTGTCCGACGACTCCCGGGTGGAGGAGGGCATGCTCGGTGATCCGCACGACGCGGTCCTGGTCGTCGGCAACCTGGTCGCCAACGCCCTCGACGCGTTGCAGGAGAGTGGGGGAACGGTGGAGGTCTCGGTTCGTACCGAGGCGGACGGGCTGCACATCCGGGTCGGCGACTCCGGTCCGGGGATCACCCCGGGCCTGGTCCACGAGGTGTTCCTGGAGGGCTTCACCACCAAGGTGGCCCACGCCGGGCCACGGGGCCTGGGGCTGGCACTGACCCGCCAGACGTGCTCGCGCCGGGGTGGCTGGGTACGGGTGCACAACGCGGGCGGCGCCGTCTTCACCGCGCTCCTCCCCACGGGTGAGCCCGCGCCGTCTCCCGAGGGGGAGCCCGCCGGCCCCGGGGAGCTCACGGAACGGCAGGTGCGGAGATGACCGGGGGCGGGCACGCGGGGGAGATCCGCGTACTGGTGGTGGACGACGACTTCATGGTGGCCAGGATCCACGGCGGCTACGTCGCCAGGGTGCCCGGCTTCACGGTCGCCGACGTCGTGCACACCGGGAGTGCCGCCATCGAGTCGGTCACGACGCACGGGCCCGACCTGGTACTGCTCGACATCTATCTGCCGGACATGTCGGGACTCGACGTACTCATGACGCTCAGGGGGGCCTCGCACCCGGTGGACATCCTGATGATCACCGCCGCGCGTGACGTGGCCACGGTCCGGGCGGCCATGCGCGGCGGCGCGGTCAACTACCTGATCAAACCTTTCACCGCCCGCGCCCTCACCGACCGCCTCGGACAGTACGCCGAGATGCGCCAGAGGCTCGCCACCCTCGGGGACGAGGCGCGCCAGGACGAGGTCGACCAGCTCTTCGGCACGGTCAAGGGGGTCCCACTGCCGCTGCCCAAGGGGTTGTCGGCCACCACGTGCGCCCTGGTGGCCACCGCGCTCAGGAAGAGCGACACCGACATGTCGGCGGCCGAGGCGGCGGTGATCACCGGTCTCTCCAGAGTCAGTGCCCGCCGGTACCTGGAGCACCTGTGCGCGGCGGGCCAGGCGGAACTCCGTCCGAGGTACGGCACCGCTGGTCGGCCCGAGCACCGCTACCGCTGGACTGGTTGATTTGTTATTTATTTTCGGGTGTTGGTTGACCGGTGTGGTTTAGGGTTGCCGGAGGTGGAAGCTGAGAAGCAGGAGGAGACGGAGGCCGTGCGGAACGCCGGAGCGTCTGTGGACCCGCCGACGGACCCCTTTGAGGCGATACCGCTTCCCTCACGTCCTGTCCCGCCCGGCGCCCGTGATCCACGCCTTCCTCCGGGAGCACCGGGCGGCCAGTCCAAGGACGGCTCGCGCCTCCCCCCGGGAGTCTCGCCCGACATCTTCGGCTCCACCGGCTTTGGCGGTCCCGCCGCACCGGCCCGCGGGGCGACGGCGCTTCCGCCCGCGGCACAGCCTCCGCAGCCCTGGCAGATGGCGGCCCCGCCCGAGCCCTCGTTCCGGCGAGACGAGCCCTCGCTCGTCCCCGGCGGCGACGGGGGGTTCCCGCAGTCCAGCGGCCTCCGTTACGAGGAGCCCTCCCCGGGCCGGCGTAAGGGCCGCAGGATCGTCCTGATCATCCTCGCCGTGCTGTTCGTCGCCGGTCTCGCCTACGCGGTGCCCGCGGTCGTCATGTCCGGCAAGATGCTGCCGGGCACCGTGGTGCGGGGTGTCGAGATCGGCGGCCTGACCGCGACCGAGGCGGCCGACAAGCTCAGAGACCGTCTGGCGGGTGAGGCGTCGGAGGAGATGACCCTCCTGGCCGCGGGCAAGCGCCACGAATTCGACCCGGGCAAGGCGGGTCTGGAGTTCAACGTGGTCGCCACCATCGACCAGGCGCCCAGTGACTTCCCCACTCCCGCCGAGGTATGGCGGGCCTTCACCGGCACCACCGAGCTGGAGCCCAAGGTCTCCACCGACGCTGAGGCCATGAAGACCGCGGTCGCGAGCCTGGCCAAGAAGATCGACCTCAAGGTCCGCGAGGGCTCGGTCACCTTCGAGGGCGTCAAACCCGTCGTCGTGACGCCCCGCGACGGCAGGGAACTGGAGAGGGAGGCCGCGGTCACCGCGATCACGGACGCCTTCCTCGGTCCGGCGAAGGAGGTCAGGCTCCCGGTCTCGGTGATCAAGCCCAAGGTCGGCGCGGAGACGGTCAAGAAGGCCGCGAACGACGCGGTCAAGGCCCTGTCCGGGCCGGTCACCCTGACTTTCTCCGGCAAGCAGGTCCAGTTGCCGGTGGAGACCCTCGCCGCGCACCTGTCCTTCGAGCCGGACAGCTCCGGCGGCATGCGCCCGGTGTTCGACGCCAGAAGCGCGGTGGCCTCCGTGGAGGACAAGCTCGTCGATCCGGCCCTGGCCCCGCGCGACCCCACCTTCCAGATCATCGCGGGCAAGCCGAAACTGGTGCCCGGCCGCAAGGGGAAGGGCGTCGACGACGAGCGGCTCGCGGCCGACGTGGCCGAGATGGTCTCCCGCAACGGAGAGCGGACGATCCCGGTGGCCATGGCCACGGTCCGGCCGCGGATGTCCGACGCCGAGGCGCGCAAGCTCGGCATCAAGGAGCGGATCAGCCAGTTCACCACGCCCTACGAGTGCTGCCCGCCACGGGTGACCAACATCAGGGCGCTCGCCAAGCTGCTGGACGGTTACCTGGTCAAGCCGGGCGAGACCTTCTCGCTCAACGGCGTCATCGGCCAGCGCGACACCGCCCGCGGCTTCGTCCCCGCTCCCATGATCCAGGGCGGCAGGCTGGTCGACTCGGTCGGCGGCGGAATCTCCCAGTTCGTAACCACGATGTACAACGCGGTGTTCTTCGGCGGCCTTGAGGACGTCCAGCACATGGCACACGAGTTCTACATCTCCCGCTACCCCGCCGGACGGGAGTCCACGGTCTCCTGGCCCGAGCCCGACTTCCGCTGGAAGAACGACTCGCCGTACGGGGTGCTGGTGAAGACCTCCTTCGACAACAACGGGGTCACCGTCGCCTTCTGGAGCACCAAGCGGTACGAGATCGAGTCGATCTCGTCCGAGCGCTACAACATCACCCCGTTCAAGAGCGAGACCGACAGCGGCCCCGACTGCATCCCGATGGTCGGCCAGCAGGGGTTCACGATCGACGTCTGGCGCGTCTTCAAGCAGAACGGCAAGGAGATCAAGCGCGTCAAGGAGACCACGGTCTACCGCCCCGAACTCGACCTGAAGTGCGTGAGTGAGGGAAGCGCGGACGAGTAGTGGCTCGCGGGCGTCGCGGTTGGATAATGCGGGGATGAAGATCTGGGTCCCCTCGAAAGCCGCCGCTGACGTTCTGTGTGATCTGCCCGAAGTGGAGTGCGTCGTCTATGACGGCACGGAGCCGGTGCCGGAGGGGGCGGAGCAGGTCGAGGTCTGGATCCCACCGCTGACGCCGGTGGCGGGTCTCCCCGATCTGCTCGCCCGGATGACCGGCCTGCGGTTGCTGCAGACCGTCACGGCGGGTGTCGACGCCTACCGGCCGCACCTGGCGGAGAGGGTGACGCTGTGCAACGCCCGGGGCGTGCACGACGCGGGTACCGCCGAGTGGGCGGTGGGAGCCATGATCGCCGTGCTCCGGGAGTTCCCCGGGTTCGTCCACGCGCAGCGGAGGGGTGAGTGGACCTACCACCACACCGGGGTGCTGGCCGACTCCACGGTCCTGATCGTCGGCTACGGCTCGATCGGTGAGGCGCTGGAGCGACGGCTCGACGGTTTCGAGGTGGACGTCGTCCGGGTGGCCAGGACCGCCAGGCCCGGCGTGCACGGCATGGACGAGCTGCCCGCCCTGCTGCCCGCGGCGGATGTGGTGGTGCTGCTCGTACCGTCCACCCCTGAGACCGCGGGCATGGTGGACGCCGGGTTCCTGGCGGCGATGAAGGACGGCGGCGTCCTGGTGAACGCGGCCAGGGGCCCGGTGGTGGACACCGCCGCGCTCGTCGCCGAGCTGGGCAGCGGCCGGATCCTGGCCGCGCTCGATGTCACCGATCCCGAACCGCTGCCCGAGGGACACCCGCTGTGGAGCGCGCCGGGGGTCTTCATCACCCCGCACGTCGCGGGCAGCAGCCCGGCGTCCGTACGGCGCACGCTGAAGCTGCTCCGCTCCCAGCTGCTGCGTTACCTCGCGGGGGAGCCGCTCAAAAATGTGATCACGGGTTCCTACTGACCGGCAAAGGAATCCGGACCGTGGCTACCTCGTGACCTGCGGTGCGTAGCGTCGGCGGAAACGATGTCCATCGCCCGCGCGGTTATCAGATCGGTGACGACTACGGCGTTGTCACCCCTCGCGCGGGCCGGACGGCCCACACTGGCCGTGTGTCGGTACGAGCGCCGAGGACGAAGGACAACGCGCTCGCGCCGGTGACATGAGCGCAGCGAGCAGGAGATGCTGCGGGAGCAGAACACACTGAAACGACACCGATAGGCAGACGACATTGATCCGCTGGCGTGACCCCCGGGTACCGCTGACCGCCGCCGCCGTCGGCGTGGTGGGGCTCGTTGCCGCTCTTGTCAGCGGCGCTCCCGCCGTGGTCGTCGAGGCGGTGGCAGGTGTCGTCACCGCGGCGGCCGCCGCGGGTTCACTGTTCGCCGCGGCCTCCAAGGTGATCGGCCGGCGCAGGGCGCTGGCCTGGCGCTGGCTGGCGGGTGGCTCGGTCACCTGGCTGGTCGGGGTGGGGGTGCGGCCGATCGCGGACGGCGCGCCGTTCGTGGTGACCTTCGCCGACCTGGTGCTCCTGGCCGGTACGGCCATGATCGCCGTCGGTACCGCGCTGTCGGCGGCCAGGCCCGCCCGAGGGCATGCCCTGCTGCGCGATCTCGCCGACTCCTACGTGTGCGCCGCCTCCATCCTGGTGATCATCTGGGTGACGCTGGTGGGGCCGGTCTACCGCGACGCCGGCGACGCGGGCAATGCCGCGGTCACCTTCGCCTCACCCCTGTTCTGCCTGATCCTCGCCTGCGTCGTGGGCCCCGCCGTGGTGCCGATCAGGCGGTCGGCCTGGCCGGTCGGCCTGGCGGCGCTGGCCGTGCTGGCCGCCGTCGCGACCTCCGAGACGATCACCGCGCTGGCCCGGGTGAGCGGCGACACGCCGTCACTCACCTGGGTGTGGCTGGCCCCCGCCGCGTTCCTGGTGCTCGCCGTGGTCCCGTGGAGCGGGGGCGCGGCGCGATCGCCGGATCTCGAGGACGACGAGCCGTTCCTCCGCGAGAGCACGTCCTCGCTGATCGCGGCGGTGCCGCTGTTCCTCGTCGCGGTGGCCGCCGTCGTCGTGCTCCTGAAGGTGATCGGGGGCGGGGTACAGGGGCCGCCGGTGGTTCTGGCCTCGGTGTGCGCGTCGATCGTCGCGGTCCTGCTGGTACGCATGTTCGTGATGCTGCTGGAGACCGGGCGGCTGCGGAGCCTGCTCCATCTCGGTGAGCGGCAGCTGCACGACCTGGCCGAGAGCGCCGGCGACGTGGTCCTGCTCTGCGACTACGACGGTGTGGTGCGGCAGATCGGCGAGGGTGTCGAGATCACGTACGGGTACCGCCCCGAGGAGCTGGTCGGCGGGAAGATCTTCGACTACATCCACCCCGAGGACGTGCCGGGAATCCAGGGGGCGCTGAGCGCGATGAGCCTGGAGGAGGAGGCCGAGGAGGGGCCTGGCGCGTGCATGGTCGTCTGCCGGGTCCGAGCCTCCGACGGTACCTGGCGCCCCGCCGAGTCGGTCGCCACCCGGCACGTGCGCGGCGAGGGCCTGCTGCTCGTCACCACCCGTGACATCAGCGACCAGGAGGCCCTGCGCAGCCAGGTCGCCCACCTGACCTTCCACGACGGCGTCACGGGCCTGCCCAACCGGGCCTACTTCGAGGAGCGCACCCGCGAGGTGCTCGGCCGTCCCGGCGCGAGCAGTGTCGCCGTGGTCTTCCTGGACCTGGACGGCTTCACCGCGGTGAACGACTCGGTCGGTCACGCCAGCGGCGACTACCTGCTCGGCCAGGCGGCTCGCAGGCTGCGCGCCGCGGTACGGACCGACGACACCCTGGCGCGCTGGGGCGGAGACGAGTTCGCGGTGCTGCTTGAGGCGGTCGACGCCCAGACGGCGGTGGACCTGGCCGAGCGACTGGTCCGTACGGTCTCCTCCGAGCCGTTCCGGGTGGCCGACCGGGACATCGCGCTGACCGCGAGCGTCGGGGTGGCCTTCGCGGCCGACGACGTCTCCTCCGCCGATCTGATCCGCAACGCCGACGTGGCGATGGCCAGGGCCAAGGAACTGGGCGGGCGCAGGGTCGAGGTGTTCGCCGCGCACATGCACGCCGACGTGGTACGGCGCCTGGAGCTCGCCGCCGACCTGCAGCGGGCGCTGCTGGAAGACCAGTTCGTGATCGAGTACCAGCCGGTGGTCGACCTGGCCACCTCGCGCGTCACCGCCGTCGAGGCACTGGTGCGCTGGTGCCGGGGGGGCGAGTTCGTACCGCCCGAGCAGTTTCTCGGCCCGGCGGAGGACACCGGCCTGATCGTGCCGCTGAGCGAGTGGATCCTGCGCGAGGCATGCCGGGAGGTGGCCACCTGGCGCGCCTCCGCCTGGGAGATCGGGCTCTCGCTCAACCTGTCCGCCCGGCAGATCATGGCGCCGCGTTTCGTGGAGACCGTCGAGTCCGCCCTGGTCGAGAGCGGGCTGCCGCCCAGCGCGCTGACCCTGGAGGTCATCGAGGAGATGCTGGTCGAGGACGCCGAGCAGACCATCACCCGGCTCTCCGAGCTGCGCACCCTCGGGGTCCGGCTGGCCATCGACGACTTCGGCACCGGTTACGCCTCGCTGGCGCTGCTGCGGCAGCTCCCGGTCGACATGATCAAGATCGACCCCTCCTTCGTGTCCGGGCTCGGTTGCGACGAGACGCTGACCCTGCTGACCCGTACGATCGTGCGGCTCGGTCACGACCTGGGACTGATCGTGGTCGCCGAGGGCATCGAGCGGCCCGAGCAGCTGGAGTTGCTGCGTGAGATGGGCTGCACCCGAGGCCAGGGATTCCTGGTGGCGCGCCCGATGGCCGCGCGCGGCGTCGACTCGCTGATGCGCACCAGCCTCTCCAGCCTGGGGACTCACGCCTGACCTCACATCTCGGACTCTGAGATATCTGTCCCATGAATTTGACGTGGGGCCACTCCGTCGGCCAAGGTGGAGGCATGCAGATTGACCGTGGGATCCTCGTAGTACTTCACCGGCGCGCAGGTCGCTGAGCGAAGTACTTCGACCTGCGCGCCGCCCCAGCTCCGCCGACCAAGCGGAATGGGGCATTTTTTATGCCATTAAGCATGTTCAGCCACAAGGAACGAGCCGATGACCGAACAGATGACAGGAGCCCAGGCCCTGGTTAGGGCGCTGGAGCACGTCGGAGTCGACACTGTGTTCGGGATCCCGGGCGGCGCGATTCTCCCCGCCTATGATCCGCTCTACGACTCGACCAAGGTCCGGCACGTGCTTGTACGGCACGAGCAGGGTGCGGGGCATGCGGCCCAGGGGTATGCGCAGGCCACCGGCAAGGTCGGAGTCTGCATGGCCACCAGCGGTCCCGGCGCGACCAATCTGGTCACCCCGATCGCCGACGCCTACATGGACTCGGTCCCGATGGTCGCGATCACCGGTCAGGTGGCCAGCGCCGCCATCGGCACCGACGCCTTCCAGGAAGCCGACATCTCCGGCATCACCATGCCGATCACGAAGCACAACTTCCTGGTCACCGACCCGAACGACATCCCCAGGACGATCGTGGAGGCATTCCACATCGCCTCGACCGGGCGTCCGGGGCCGGTGCTGGTCGACATCGCCAAGGACGCGCTCCAGGCGAAGATGACCTTCGAGTGGCCGGTCGTCATGCAGCTGCCCGGCTACCGGCCGGTGACCCGGCCGCACTCCAAGCAGATCCGCGAGGCGGCCAAACTCATCGTCGAAGCCGGCAGGCCGGTGCTCTACGTGGGCGGTGGCGTGCACCGGGCCGGCGCGTCGGCGCAGCTGCTGGAGTTCGCCGAGCTGACCGGCATCCCGGTGGTCACCACCCTGATGGCGCGGGGCACCTTCCCCGACAGCCATCCGCAGCACATGGGCATGCCCGGCATGCACGGCTCGGTGTCGGCGGTCGGCGCGCTGCAGAAGGCCGACCTGATCATCGGACTCGGCGTCCGCTTCGACGACCGTGTCACCGGCGACCTGTCGACCTTCGCGCCGTACGCGAAGATCGTTCATGCGGACATCGACCCGGCGGAGATCTCCAAGAACCGGCACGCGGACGTCCCGATCGTGGGCGACTGCAAGGAGGTCATCTCCGACCTGATCGCCGCGGTGCGCGCTGAGGGACGCAAGGGCGACTATGCCGAGTGGTGGACGGCGCTCAACACCTACAAGGCGACCTACCCGCTGGGTTACACCGAGTTCGAGGACGGCTCCCTCGCCCCGCAGTACGTGATGGAGCGGCTGGGAGCGATCGTCGGCCCGGACGCGATCTACACCGCGGGGGTCGGCCAGCACCAGATGTGGGCCGCGCAGTTCATCGGTTACGAGAACCCCGGCACGTTCATCAACTCCGGCGGCGCGGGCACGATGGGCTTCTCGCTGCCGGCGGCGATGGGTGCCAAGATGGGCCGGCCCGACACCACGGTCTGGGCCATCGACGGTGACGGCTGCTTCCAGATGACCAATCAGGAGCTCGCCACCTGCACGATCGAGGGCGTGCCGATCAAGGTCGCGATCATCAACAACGGTAACCTGGGCATGGTCCGGCAGTGGCAGACGTTGTTCTACAACGAGCGTTACTCCAACACCGACCTGCAGACGGTCCGCCGCATCCCCGACTTCGTCAAGCTCGCCGAGGCCTACGGTTGCGTGGGCCTGCGGTGCGAGCGCCCCGAGGACGTGGACGCGACGATCAAGAAGGCCATGGAGATCAACGACGTGCCGGTGGTCGTCGACTTCGTGGTGCACCAGGACGCCATGGTGTGGCCGATGGTCGCGGCCGGGACCAGCAACGATGACATCAAGTTCGCGCGCGACATGGCGCCGGTCTGGGACAGCGAGGACTAGGCATGAGCAGGCACACGCTCTCCGTGCTGGTGGAGAACAAGCCCGGCGTGCTCGCGCGCGTCGCGTCGCTGTTCAGCCGCAGGGGGTTCAACATCGACTCGCTGGCGGTCGGGCCGACCGAGCACGCGGACATCTCCCGGATGACCATCGTGGTCAGCGTCGCCGACCTGCCGCTGGAGCAGGTCACCAAGCAGCTGAACAAGCTCGTCAACGTGCTGAAGATCGTGGAGCTCGACCCGGCGCAGTCGGTGCAGCGCGAGCTCACACTGATCAAGGTGCGGGCCGACGCGGACAACCGCTCCAGCGTGCTGGAGCTGGTCAACCTGTTCCGGGCGCGCTGCGTCGACGTCTCCTCGGACGCGGTGACCATCGAGGTCACCGGCACGCCGGACAAGCTGCAGGCCTTCATCAAGGTCCTTGAGCCGTTCGGCATCAAGGAGCTCGTCCAGTCGGGCATGGTGGCCATCGGCCGCGGCGCCCGTTCCATCACCGACCGTTCTCTCCGGGCCCTGGACCGGACCGCGTAACGCACTCGAGAAACTCGAAAGGTTAAGCAAGTGACTGAGATCTTCTACGACGACCAGGCCGACCTGTCGATCATCCAGGGCCGGCACGTCGCCGTTCTGGGATACGGCAGCCAGGGCCACGCCCACGCGCTCTCGCTGCGCGACTCCGGCGTGGACGTCCGGGTCGGCCTGCCCGAGGGTTCCAAGAGCCGGGAGAAGGCCGAAGCCGACGGCCTGCGGGTGCTCACGCCCTCGGAGGCCGTCGAAGAGGCCGACCTGACCATGATCCTCGCGCCGGACCACATCCAGCGCCACCTGTACGCCGACCACGTGGCCCCGAACCTGGTCGAGGGCGACGCGCTCTTCTTCGGGCACGGCCTGAACATCCGCTACGGCCTCATCGAGGCGCCGGAGGGTGTGGACGTGGCCATGGTCGCCCCCAAGGGCCCCGGTCACCTCGTGCGCCGCCAGTACACCGCGGGCCGCGGCGTGCCGTGTCTCGTCGCGGTGGAGAAGGACGCCAGCGGGAACGCCCTGGACCTCGCCCTGTCGTACGCCAAGGGCATCGGCGGCACCCGCGCCGGCGCGCTGAAGACGACCTTCAAGGAGGAGACCGAGACCGACCTGTTCGGTGAGCAGGCCGTGCTCTGCGGCGGCGTGTCCGAGCTGATCAAGGCCGGTTTCGAGACCCTGATCGAGGCGGGCTACCAGCCCGAGGTCGCCTACTTCGAGTGCCTGCACGAGATGAAGCTGATCGTCGACCTGATGTACGAGGGCGGCATCCACAAGATGTACTGGTCGGTCTCCGACACCGCCGAGTACGGCGGCTACTCCCGCGGCCCGCGCGTGGTGACGCAGGAGACCAAGAAGGAGATGCAGCGCATCCTCGCCGAGATCCAGTCCGGCGAGTTCGCCAGGGAGCTGGTGGAGGAGTTCGACAGCGGCCAGAAGAGGTTCACCGCCTACCGCGAGGAGCTCGCCGAGCACCCGATCGAAAAGACCGGTGCCAAGCTCCGCCCGATGATGAGCTGGCTCAAGTAGGAGCCACCCGCACCGGGTACCCCGTACGGCCCGCGCCCCCGCGACGAGTTCACGTCGCGGGGGCGCGGGCCGTTCCGGTGAGGATGGCCGACCGGCTCTCCCACCCTGGCCGGGGCGGGAGAGCCGGCCGGACGCCGAGTCCGGCCGGGCTGAGTGCCCGCCTGGATTCGGTACCCGGTGGTGCTCAGTGCTTGGCGAAGTTCTGGGTCCAGTAGATGCCCTGGGAGCCGGTGGCCACGCCCACTCCGAGATGGGTGTAGGCGCAGTTCATGATGTTGGCCCGGTGACCGGAGCTGTCCATCCAGCCCTTCACCACTTCGGCAGGGGTGCGCTGGCCCCTCGCGATGTTCTCGGCCCAGGCACGCATCGGGCTGAACCCGCTCGCCTTGATGCGGGCGGTCATGTCCCGGCCGTCGAGTGAGGTGTGGCTGAAGTAGTTCTTGGCGGCCATGTCGTCGGAGTGGCCCTGCGCGGCCGAACGCAGCTGGGGGTCGGAGACGAGCGGAGCGCAGCCGCCCTTCTGCCGCTCGGCGTTGGTCAGGCGCACCACCTCCTCGGAGACGGCGGATCCTCCTCCCGGTGCGGGGGTGGGGGCGGTGCTGGTGGGGGACGGAGCCGGTGTCGGCTTGGTGGTGGCCGTCGGGGTGGGGGCCGGACCAGGGGTCGGAGCGGTCGCGGTGGGGCTCGGGGTCGGGGTGGCCGCGGGGGAGCAGGCGAGCCTGACGGCCTTGGAACGGCTGACGTTGCCCCGGTAGTCGGTGACGACGGAGTAGTAGACGCCGGGGGCACACGCCAGCCTCACGGTCACCCGCCCGTTGGTCCCGCGCAGGGAGGCGCTCTTGACGACCGGGTCGGCGCCGGCCACGGCGCGCTTGATCCGGATGCGGACCAGCGCGGTGTCGTCGCAGCCCAGCCGGGCGGCGGAGGCCTGGATCCGTCCCGCCGCGGTGACGTACGGCTTGGCGGCGTACACGCGGCACTCGGCCAGGGGGGCGGCCGCGGCGTGCGCGGTGGCGATCGGCGTGCTGAGGGCCGCCAGGCTCCCGAGGCACAGCAGTACCCCTAGCGGTCTGCGCATGTCGGTTCCTCCAGTTGGTGAGACGCTGGACGGTTCCGCATTCTGTCGGGGACAGATCGGCCTTGTCAGCAAATTACCGACATTAATTATGGGCTCCAGGTAAACCGGAGTGATCACATAGGCGTCTGGGGCCGGCGATGCACCGGTCCAAATTTGGGGCGATCTACCGTGGAAAGTCCCTTTGTGGCCTGTCTGAGCTGGACATTCATGACATCGGCCGGTATGGAGATCGACTGGGCCGGGCGAGGCGAAGGGGCCCCTCGGAGCGGAAGGGAAAAAATATTCACGTTGCCCTGGGCCTACCAAGCGGTCACTCGCCGCGATTGAATGTGGCATGATCTCCCCGGCGCCATCCCCCGCCGTCGTCACCGTGCCGCGCGGCGTGCGCATCGGCTACGGTGTCGGCTCAATCTGCACCGCGACCTTCTCCACCGTCCCCGGGCTGCTGCTGCTCTTCTACATGACGAACGTGCTGGCGGTTCCCGCCTGGATCGCCGGGGTGGTGGCCTTCCTCCCCAAGCTCTGGGACATGTTCATCAACCCCTGGGTGGGTCAGCGCTCCGACCGGACGGTCTCCCGCTTCGGGGCCCGCCGCCCGTGGATGCTGCTGGGCGCACTCACTCTGCCGGTGACCTTCGCGCTCACCTTCGCGGGCCCTCCGCTCACCGGCCTGTCCGCCGCGCTGTACGTCGGCCTCTGCTACTTCCTCACCGCGACGGCCTACGCCTTCTACGAGGTGCCGTACAAGGCGATGCCGGCGGAGATGACCGACGACTACCACGAGCGCTCCTCCCTGCTGCAGTGGAAGATGGTCTTCGTCGGTCTGGGGATCCTGCTCTCCGGGGCCATCGCGCCGATGATCGCGGGCACCGAGGTCTCCGGCTACCGGACCATGGGGCTGGTCGTCGGCGCGGCGCTGCTGCTGTCGATGCTCGCCGCCTTCTTCGGCACGGCCCGCGCCCCGATGGTCGCGCGGGCCGAGGCGGAGCCGTCGCTCGGCGCCCAGTTCACCGCCGCCCGCTCGAACGGGACGTTCATGGTGCTGCTCGGCCTGAGCTGCGCCCAGATGCTCGCGGCCGGGATCATGCTGGCCGGCTCACCGTACTTCGCCACCTACACGCTGGGTGATCCGGCGGCGACCACCACGCTCTTCCTGGGCATCGTCGGCCCGCTGCTGATCACCATGCCGCTCTGGGTCTGGCTGTCCAAGCGTTACGACAAGCGCGGGGCGATGATCCTGTCGTCGGCGCTGTTCACGGTGGGCACCGTCGGGATGGCCTTCTCGGGGCCGCTCGGCTCGGCGTACGCGCACGCCTGCGTGCTTCTCGTCGGCATCGGTTACGCGGGTTTCCAGCTGCTGCAGTTCTCGATGCTCTCGGACGTGATCGTCCATGACACGCTGGTCACCGGAAAGCGGCGTGCGGGGGTGTTCACCGGGCTCTGGACCGCCGCCGAGACCGTGGTCTTCGCGTTCGGCGCGCTCATCCTCGGCTGGCTGCTCGGCGCGACCGGATTCGTGGAGTCCGACCCCTCCACACCGGTCGCGCAGCCCGAGTCGGCGACCACGGCCGCGTTGTACGGCGCGACGCTGCTGCCCGCGCTACTGATGGTGGTCAGCATCCTGCTGACCATGCGCTACACCCTGACCGCGGAGAAACTCAGGGAGGCCGGAGCCGGGGTGACCGAGGCAGCGGAGCCCGAGGCCGGAGCGGCGGAGACCCAGGCCGACTGAGGAAGATGACCGGTCCGGGTCGGGGTGATCGCGGCCCGGACCCGGAAGGGCCGGGCGGTGGGGTCATGACAACAGCTGGGGCGTGATCATCAGGAAGCCGCAGTCGCCGAAGGAGACGACGTCGCCCGGCCGGACCTTCGCCGGGCCGACCAGGCGCCAGTCGTTCAGCCGGGTGCCGTTCAACGAGCCGAGGTCGACGAGGACCCAGCCGTCCTCGTCGCGGCGGAGCTCGGCGTGCACCCGGGAGACGGTCAGGTCGGCGAGGACCAGGTCGCAGGCGGAGCCCCGGCCCACCACGTAGCGGGCCCGGTCGTCGGCGGGCAGCGCCAGCCTGGGCAGTCTGGGACGCCGCCAGGCCGACTCCACCCGCTTGGTGAAGTCGGAGGCCGAGGCGACGACCTCGGTGACCATGCGGCGGAACCGGCCGCGTTGCGGCAGGTCGGCGACGAGATTGTCGAGTTCACCCTGGTTGCGCGCTCGCAGGGCCATATCGACGCGACCGAGGAACGTGTCGTGCGACAGATGCCCCTCGACAGCACGGTCACGGAGCTCGTTGATCGCACGATCGCGATCCCCGTCGGAGGCGCGGGACGGGGGATGCGTCGAGCTCATCCTCCGAGTATCGGCCCCAAGGGCGGAACCTGTCCAGAATATGCAGATCTCTTGCAACTGACATACTGGGTATGCATACTCAGTATGTATGGCGATTCGACAAGGGCTCCTCGCCCTGCTGAGCCAGGGACCTCGCTACGGCTACCAGTTGCGCGCCGAGTTCGAGGCGTCGACGGGGGCGACCTGGCCGCTCAACATCGGTCAGGTCTACACGACGCTCTCCCGGATGGAGCGCGACGGCCTGGTGAGCCCCGGCGAGCAGGACGAGCAGGGCCGGGTCGTCTACTCGATCACCGAGGCCGGTCGGGCCGAGATGGAGCGATGGTTCGGCACCCCCGTCGTCCAGTCGGACCGGCCTCGGGACGAGCTGGTCATCAAGCTCGCGATGGCGGTCACCGCCGCCGCGGACGTACGGCCGATCATCCAGGCCCAGCGCACCGCGACCATGCGCACGCTGCAGGAGTTCGTCCGCGCCAAGCGCGCGAACGTCGAGGGCCCCGCCCAGCGGCTGGTGCTCGACTCGATGATCTTCCAGGCCGAGGCCGAACAGCGCTGGCTCGACCACTGCGAGGCCGTGCTCACGGCCACTGCCGAACCTCCGACCCCCTAGGTGCGGGCTTTCCGGAAACAGGCCCGGGAACGCCAGGTCCCGGCCACGGGATCTCGACGCGGGCCTCTCAGACGTAGGAGACAGACTTGACATCCTTCCCCCACTCGAATCCAGCGCTCCGGACGCCGGAGGGACCCAGATGACCCTCGGCCCCGTCGTGCGGCTCGCCGAGGCGACCCGTACGCACGGTGCGGGATCGCAGGCCGTGACGGCACTGCACGGGGTGAGCCTCGACGTCGAGGCCGGAGAGCTGGTCGCGGTGATGGGCCCCTCCGGGTCGGGCAAGTCCACCCTGCTCAACCTCGCCGGCGGCCTGGAGAGGCCCACCTCCGGATCGGTTACCGTCGAGGGCACGCCGCTGGCGAGCCTGTCGGTACGGGAGCTCGCCGGGCTCCGGCGCAGGCACGTGGGCTACGTCTTCCAGGACCTCAACCTGATCCCCTCGCTCACCGCGCTGGAGAACGTGACCCTCCCGCGCGAGCTGGACGGGGTCGCCTTCAAGGCCGCCCGCCGAGAGGCGCTGGAGGTGCTCGCAGAGGTCGGCGTCGGCGAGGTCGCCGACCGCTTCCCCGACGAGATCTCCGGCGGCCAGCGCCAGCGGGTCGCCATCGCCCGCGCGCTGGTCGGGGAGCGGCGGCTGCTGCTGGCCGACGAGCCCACCGGTGCGCTGGACACCCCGACCGGCGACGACATCCTCCGGCTGCTGCGCACCCGCTGCGACGCGGGAGCCGCCGTGCTGCTCGTCACCCACGAACCCCGCTACGCCGCCTGGGCCGACCGGGTGGTCTTCCTGCGCGACGGCGAGATCGCCGACTCCACCGCCGTCCCCCTGGAGAGCGCCCGATGAGCGCGCGAACGGACACCCGGTCGCGAGGCGGGAGGAACACATGAGCGCCCTCCTCGCCGCGCTGCGGATCTCCCGCAGGGACGCCCTGCGGGCCGGCGGCCGCAGCGCGCTGATCATGCTGATGATCGGCCTGCCCGTTCTCGTCATCACGGGTTTCCTGACCCTGGTCGAGACCGCCGACATCAACCCCCGCGAGGGCCTCACCGCCGACCTCGGCACGGCCGACGCCCTGATCCGGGTCACCTCGGTGCGGGGGAAGGTGAAACAGAACGACATCAGAGGCCGGGGGTGGTCGGGCGACGGCGTGCTCGATGCTCTCACCCGGCCCTGGACGCAGGCCGAGGCGGGAAGGCTCCTCGGGCCCGGAGCCCGGCTTCTCCCGGTGAACGAGGGCAGCGTCCTCTACCTGGCCGCCGACGGCCTCGACAGTGCGAGCGTGCGCGAACTGGATCTGCGAGACCCATTGACGGCGGGCATGTACCGCCTGGTCAGGGGCCGATTCCCGGCCTCCGCCCAGGAGATCGCGGTGACCCCGGAGATGCTGGGCAGGGGGGCTAGCCTCGGCGCGGTGCTGGAGGTCACCCGGAAGAGGAAACCGATGACAGTCGTGGGTGTGATCGAGCACCCGCACCGGACCCGTGAAACGGAGATCGTCGGGCTCCCCGGCACTCTGCTCTTCGCCCAGCCGGGCACCCAGGGCGCCGGCTGGCTGGCCGACGCCCCGGAACCGGTCACCTGGGCCGCCGTCCAGCGGCTGAACGCGGTCGGACTCCTGGTCCAGTCCCGCGCCGTCATCGAGAACCCGCCCGACGGCGTTTTGCTCACGACTCCGTACGGCCTGAATCGGACCGTGACGATCGGAGTCGCCGGGGTCATGATCGTGCTGGAGGTGGTGCTGCTGGCCGGTCCCGCCTTCGCGGTCGGCCTCCGGCGGCGCCGGAGGGAACTCGCGCTGATCGCCGCCCAAGGCAGCTCACCGAGACATCTGCGCCTGATCGTCCTCGCCGACGGCGTCGTCCTCGGCGGTGGAGCCACGGCGATCGGTCTGCTCCTCGGCGTGGGCCTGGCCTCGCTCTCGGTCGCGGCGGAGTGGGGCAGGCTGATCGGCGCGATCGGCCCCCTGGAGATTCCCTGGCTCCCGATCGTGGGCGTCGCCCTGCTCGGGGCGGGCAGCGGGCTCGTCGCCGCCATGGTCCCCGCCGTGCAGGCGGCCCGCCAGGACCCGGCGGCGGTGCTCGGCGGGCGCCGGAGCACGGTGCGCGACCGGGTGGGTCGCCCGGTGCTGGGCCTGGTCCTGCTCGCCACCGGGGCCGCCGCGACCTTCCTGGCCATCAGGTACGACGTGGTCTGGGTCTTCGCCGCCGCCGTTCTCATCCAACTGGGGCTGGTCGCGCTGGCACCGAGGCTGGTGAAGGGGGCCGCGACCCTGGCCGCTCGGCTCCCGCTCCCCTTCCGGCTGGCCGCCCGCGACGCCTCCCGCCATCGGGGCCGTACCGCGTCCGCCGTCGCGGCGGTCATGACCGCCACGGCCACGGTCGTCGCGCTCGGCATCGGGATCAACAGTGACTCCGCCCACAGCCGGGACATCTTCCAGACGGTCGTTCCGGCGGGGACCATGACGATCAAGAGTTATGGTCTCGACGATGGCTGGGCCGAGGCGAGGGCCGCCGTCGAGCGGAGGCTGCCGGGGGTGCCGCTGATCGAGGGCGCCAAGGTGCTGCCCCCCGGGAACCTGACCGTCGAGCTGAGAGTCCAGCCCATCACGGAGAACAGGCTGGACCACTTCTACGGATCGCTCCCGATCGGGGACGAACGGCTGCTCACGTTCGTCCAGGGGTGGCGGGATCCGGTGGCGTCGGCCGCGTTCGCCTCGGGGAAGGCCGTGGTGTTCCAGCCCGGGCTGCTGCGGGACGGGAAGCTAACCCTGAGGGTGGAGAAGAGCAAGGACGGGACCGGGGTACCGGATCACATCACGGTTCCCGCCGTCCAGGCCGGAGCCGCCGATCCCCGGTACGCCGTCGCGGTGCTGCCGATCGCCGCCGTACGGAACGCGGGCCTGAGGACAGAGCCCCACGTTCTGTACACCGACTCGGTCGCGCACCGGATCACCGAACGGCAGGAAGCGATGCTGAGGTGGGATCTCGCGGGGATGACCTCGGGGGCCGACTTCTACGTCGACGTCGAGCGAGGGTTCCAGAACGCTGTCACCACCCAGCTGTGGCTGCTCCTGGGGGCGGCGCTCGTCCTGGTGCTGGGCGGCACCTTGGTCGCCACCGGGCTCGCGGCGGCGGACATGCGGCCCGATCTCACCACGATGGCCGCCGTCGGGGCGCCGCCAGGCACGCGCCGGCTGGTCGTCGCCGGGCAGGCCGGGTTCATAGCGGGGCTCGGTGTCCTGATCGGCGCGGTCGCCGGTTCCGTGACGGGGATCGCCGCGACGTGGCCCACGACGCTCATGAGATACAGCGTCATCCTGACACCGGCCGATGCTCTCCCGTCCATCCCCTCCCTCCCGCCGGGGGTGCCAACGGTCGAGATCCCCTGGCTTCTCCTCGCGGCGGTGGTGATCGGCCTGCCGGTGCTGGCGGCCCTGGTGGCGGGGGCGTTCGCCCGGACGAGGGTGACGCTGACCCGCAGGATCGGCTAGCGCGCAGCCCGGGAGTCCTCGCCGGTTTCCCGGGTGATCCGAGCCGGGGCCGTCTCCGCGGTCCTCGGCGAACGTGACGGCCGGTCGTGCCCTCGCGAGGGGGCGCGGCGGCGGATACGACGGTGTCTTCGAACGGCGGCGGCGTCTCCGCCTCCGTCGTTCGGACCGCCGTGCTGCCCGCCCCGCCGTGTTCTCCGGTGCGGTCGTCGGGGTTCCCCGGCCGCCGTACCGGCGGCACCGTCAGTCGGTGACGTCGGCGCAGACCACGTGCGCGCCCAGCTCGACCATCCGCTGCTCGCTGCGGGCGTCGGCGACCCTGGCCATCAGGATCGGCGCCTCGCTCGCGGCGAGCTGCGGCAACCGGGCGCGCACCCCGCGATGGATGTCCCTGACCACGTCCTCGGCCGCCGACATGTGCACCTTCACGTGCAGCATGATTCCCGGGGCGCCGGAGGAGGTGCTGGCCTCGGAGATCCACACGTGATGGACGAGCGGGTAGTCGACGAGCAGGTGCGAGATCGCGGCGCGCAGCGCGGGCAGGATCGGGTGCTCGCACCGCCGGTAGCCGGGATCCACCATCTGCATCGGCCCCGACAGATGGGGCCGGGGCGCGGGGATCCACGGCTGGGCGGGCGCGGCGGGCACCGGCGTTCGCTGCGGGCGCACCGGCGCGGGACGCGAGACCGTGGCCATCGCCCCGGTCGCGTACGCCGTCGGCGTCGCGCTCGACAGCACGGGCGCGGGGCCGCTGCGCTTCGAGAGCAGGTACCGCTGGAGATCCTCGATCGGCACGGCCGCGGCCGCGGGCCCCGCCGCGTCGATCACTATCTCCCGCACGCCGGTGACCCGCTGGATGTCGAGGACCGTGTCGGCGTCGCACGCCGACAGTGAGTGGCCGCCACGGTGCCGCGCGTAGGTGTCCGCCGAGGTGTACCCGAGCAGGACACGCTCACCGGCCTGCGTCGTGCCGAGCACGACGGAGCGGTCAGGTCGCACGGCGACCAGGAGTCCCCATTCGGCAAGCGCCGCCAGCAGCCGGTGCGGCTCGCCGTGCTGCGCGAGTACGTTGCCGAGAGCGGGGTTCCCGATGCTCATATGAGGAACGATAGGTAGTGACCCACGGCTTATCAGGGTAATCGCGAAGTTTTCTTAGGATCAAGACCAACTTGAATTTTTGGCGCATGGGATGCGTCAGGGGCGGGTACCGGCGTGCTGGATCATGGAGGCGGTCGCGTCTCGCATCTCGGGACACTCGTGAATACGTTCACAAGCGCCGATAGACTACGTGAGGTCCGTGCACCCTCACCGCCTAGTAAGGATCCAGCCTGTGAACAAGCCCGTCGTACTGGTCGCCGAGGAACTTTCCGAGGCCGGTCTCGCGGTCCTGGGCGCGGACTTCGAAGTCCGCCACACCGACGGCGCCGACCGTGCCCAGTTCCTGCCCGCGCTCGCCGACGTGGACGCGCTCATCGTGCGCAGCGCCACGCAGGTCGACGCCGAGGCGATCGCCCACGCGCCCAAGCTCCGCGTCGTCGCCCGCGCCGGTGTCGGTCTGGACAACGTCGACGTGGAGGCCGCCACCAAGGCAGGCGTCATGGTGGTCAACGCGCCGACCTCCAACATCACCAGCGCCGCCGAGCACACCGTCGCGCTGATCCTCGCCTCAGCCCGCAACGTCGCCCAGGCGCACTCCGCGCTCAAGGGCGGCGAGTGGAAGCGCTCGAAGTACACCGGCGTGGAGCTCGACGAGAAGGTCGTCGCCATCCTCGGTCTCGGCAAGATCGGCCAGCTGGTCGCGCAGCGCCTCCAGCCGTTCGGCGTCGAGCTGATCGCCTACGACCCCTACCTGCAGCCGGCCCGCGCCGCGCAGATGGGCGTCCGCCTGGTCACGCTGGAGGAGGCCCTGCGCGAGGCCGACTTCATCACGGTGCACCTGCCCAAGTCCAAGGAGACCATCGGCCTCATCGGTGACAGGGAGCTGCACGCGGTCAAGCCGAACGTCCGCCTCATCAACGTCGCCCGCGGCGGCATCATCGACGAGAACGCCCTCTACTCCGCGATCAAGGAGGGCCGCGTCGCCGGGGCCGGCATCGACGTGTTCCCGAAGGAGCCGGTCACCGACAGCCCGCTCTTCGAGCTCGACCAGGTGGTCGTCACCCCGCACCTGGGCGCCTCCACCCACGAGGCCCAGGAGAAGGCCGGCACCCAGGTGGCGCGTAGCGTGAAGCTCGCCCTGGCCGGGGAGTTCGTGCCCGACGCGGTCAACGTCCAGGGCGGCGCCGTCGCCGAGGACGTCAAGCCGGGCCTGCCGCTGGCCGAGAAGCTCGGCCGGGTGTTCACGGCTCTCGCGGGCGAGGTCGCCACCAAGCTCGACGTCGAGGTGCGCGGCGAGATCGCCGCCCACGACGTCCGGGTGCTGGAGCTGGCCGCGCTCAAGGGTGTCTTCACGGACGTGGTCGAGGACTCCGTCACCTACGTCAACGCCCCGCTGCTGGCCAAGGACCGCGGCGTCTCGGTCGAGCTGGTCACCAGCGCGGAGAGCCCCGACTGGCGCAACGTCGTGACGGTCCGCGGCGTCCTCGCCGACGGCCGTGCGGTCTCGGTCTCCGGCACCCTGTCGGGTCCGCGGCAGATCACGAAGATCGTCGAGGTCAACGGCTACCAGATGGAGATCGAGCCGACCGACCACCTGTCGTTCTTCACCTACACCGACCGCCCCGGCGTCGTCGGCGTGGTCGGCCGCATCCTCGGCGACCACTCGATCAACATCGCCTCGATGCAGGTGGCCCGGGACGTCAAGGGCGGTAAGGCCCTCATCGCGCTCACCGTCGACACCGCCATCCCGGCCGACGTGATCGACCAGATCGGCGCGGAGATCGGCGCCGACAGCGGCCGCTCGGTCGACCTGGCCGACTAGGACCTGTCCCGCGGATCTTGCCGTGGCGAGGATCGGTCAGGTGGTGTCTCGCAAGGCGGAGGAGGGAGACCCGGCGTCGTCACGGACCCGCAACTCGGTGACGACCTCGGCATCGATGGCGAAAGTACGGAAGGGGCT